>CALGKS010000371.1 GCA_937930475.1 uncultured Collinsella sp.
TAGCGTGCTTCGCGCCGACGATGCCTCCGTCCCCGTTCTCTCCAAAAAGATGTAGGACGCGCCTCTTGCCGGCTGGTACACCATCGACGGCGGCCAGACGCCCGAGGACGACATCATCGAGGTCAAGCGCGAGCGTCCGCCGCGCCTGGTTTTGGTCGATGCCGCCGATATGGCGCTGCCCGTCGGCTCCATCCGTCTGCTCGATAAGACCGACGTCGCGCGCAAGTCGATGTTCACCACACATTCGCTTCCGCTCTCGATTCTGATCGAAGAGATTGAGCAATCATGCGATGATATCGTCTTCATAGGGATTCAGCCGGGCGACACGGAGTTCTACAACCCCATGTCCCCGGAGGTCTTTGACGCCGTCGACGCCGTGTACGACGCCGTGGCCGCCAACGACTTTTCCCACTTTGTCCGCTTGGGGCAGGAGCTGTAGGAGCGCCCGTCCCTGCTGATTAGGAAAGAAGTGATTGACATGGCAGATACCAAGGGGGAGTATCCCGCTCCCGATTGCCTGGCACCCGCCGCGATTGAGGCAAAGACCGAGGCCGCCGGCGTGACCAAGGCCAACCTGCCGGTCGCGAAGGCCTTTGTCTTGGCCATGTTCGCCGGTGCGTTCATCGCCTTCGGAGGCCTGTTCTTTACCGTGTTTTTGAGCGATAGCACGCTCGGCTGGGGTGCCCAGCGCTTTGTGGGCGGCCTGTGCTTCTGCCTGGGCCTGGTGCTCGTGCTGGTGTGCGGCGCCGAGCTCTTTACCGGCAACTCGCTCATGGTCTGCGCGCTCAAGAGCAATAAGATCACGCTGGCACAAATGCTCAAGGCATGGCTTGTCGTTTGGGTCGGTAACTTTGTCGGTGCCCTGTTCATCGTCTTTTTGGTGTACATGGCCGGCATCTACAAGCTTAACGGCGAGGCGGTCGCCAATTCCATGGTGAGCGTGGCCGCCGGCAAGGTGACGATCGACTGGGTGACGATCTTCTTCCGCGGCATCCTGTGCAACATCTTTGTGTGCCTGGCCGTGTGGATCGGTACCGCCGGCAAGACCGTGGTCGATAAGGTCGTGGGTATTCTGCTGCCCATCTCTGCCTTTGTGGCCTGCGGTTTTGAGCACTGCGTTGCCAACATGTACTTTTTGCCCATGGGTGCCGTGATGCACGCGTGCGGCTATGGTGCCGATGTTGCCGGCGCCGATGCCCTCAACGTCGCGGGCATCGCGTTTAACCTGTCTGCCGCCACGCTGGGCAACATCGTGGGCGGCGCACTTTTGATCGCGCTCGGCTATTGGTTTATCTATGCCAAGAAGTCCGAGGCATAAAAGGGTCAGTTCGCTGGGTGTTGAGCCTCCCGCGGGGCGTTGCCGTGCGGGAGGCTCTTTTGGCCTTAGGGCTTGTTGTTTGCCTGTTGGTCTTTGCGTTTGGTTTGGAAAGGGGTAATCGAGATGACATCTGATGCTGAGCGTGCCGGTCGCACCGTTGTGACCACGTGCGGGGGATGCTATGCCGATTGCGCCTTTGCGGCCCATGTTGAGGATGGCCGCGTGGCGGCCGAGCTGCCGGTGCCGGGACATCCGTGCGCCGCGCGCGCCTTGTGCGCCCGCGGGCGGCATCGCTTGTCCATGCCGTTTGACGAGCGCGACCGTATCTTGCATCCCATGCGCCGCCGCGAGGACGGCTCGGGGTTCGATGCGGTGAGCTGGGATGAGGCGTTTGCTCAGATCGCGGCGCGCCTCGCGGGGATAGTGGACGCGCATGGCGCCCGCGCGCTGGGCATGACGCTCGGCGTGCCCTCGTTCGACCGTTATTGGGCCTATCGTTTTATGCATGCGCTGGGCTCGCCCAATGTGTATGGTGCCGATGGCGCCTGCGAGGTGAGCCGCCTGACCGGTTGGGAGCACAGCCTGGGCTACAGCCCGGCGTCCGACCTGGCCCATACCGATTGCATCATGTACCTGGGGCGCTCTATCGTGGATTCGTCGACGATGGGTGCCGTCGATGCGCTCAACGATGCGCGCCGGCGCGGTGCGAAGATCATCGTGGTGGACCCGCGGCGCAGCGGTTCGGCCGTGCTTGCCGACCGCTGGCTGCGCGTGCGTCCGGGCTGTGATTTGGCACTGCTGCTGGGCATCGCACACGTTTTGATAATCGAGGACCTGTACGACCGTGACTTTGTGGCCCGCTATACCACGGGGTTTGATGAGCTGGCGCAGGCGGCTGACGCTTGGACGCCCGAGTGGGCCGAGTCGATGTGCGACGTGCCGGCGGATGACATCCGTGCGACGGCGCGCGATCTGGCTGCTGCGGCGCCTGCTGCCGTGGTGGACGCCGGCTTTCATGGCGGCATTGGCATCGCGTATGCCAATAGCACCCAGACCGCGCGCGCTATCTGCTTGGTCGATGTGCTGCTGGGCTGTATTGGACATGTGGGCGGCGCGCTCAATCCACCCACACCGCTTGCGCTGGGCGACCTTGATCCCGCACGCTTTGCGACGCCGCCGGTGTCGCGCATGTCCAAGCTGGGATCCGAGCGCTATCCACTGGTCGATCCGGTGCGCGGCCTGTGTACGACCATCGGTCAGTCGATTCTTGCCGGCGATTTGCGTGGGCTCATCGTCTATGCCAGTAACCCCGGTGCGGGCTATGGTAATGTACAAGCTTGGTTGGGTATTTTGCAGCAGCTCGACTTGCTCGTGACGATTGATATTCGCTGGTCCGAGACGGCGCGTGCTTCTGACTTCGTGCTGCCCGACGTGACGTATCTGGAAGCCGACCGCGGCGTGGGCACGGTCGTGGGCGCCAACGATTCGCGGGTGTTCTACCGCAACGCCGCGCTGCCTGTGCAGCATGACGACACACGTCCCGGTCGGGAGATTTTTGCCGGTCTGGCGCAGGCGTGTGGCGCGGGCGAGTACTTCCAGTTTACGTCTGACGATCTGGCGGCTGCCCAGGTGGCGCCTTTTGGGATCAATCTGGACGAGCTCAAGGAGCGCGGCTGGGCCGACACGGGTGTTGCGTTGCCGTCGCGTACGGGCGAGCCGGCGATTCCCTTGGATGGCGGCAAAATTGCGCTGGCAAGTGACGTATGGGAGCGTGCCGGCCTGGGGCGTGTACCCAACTGGATCGCTCCCATGGTGGAGCCTGGTCCGGGGATGTTTCGCCTCATTAGCGGCAACCGCCCCTTTGAGTCGCATACCTCGCGAAGGCTTGCAGCTCAAGGTGCCGCCGAGGCTGGGTCGGACCTGGATGCCGTGCAGATGAATGCCGATGCTGCTGCGCACATGGGCATCGCCGACGGCGAGATCGTCGAACTCGTGAGCGATATGGGCCGCGACCGCGTGCGCGTGGAGACGACGCCGTATCTGCATCCGGCGTGCATCTTCACCTCGGCCGCCCCCGGTGGGCGTTCGTTTGGTGCCGATGCCGGTGGCGCTCAAGCTTTGGGCGTGGGCCCGCTCGACCATACACCGTTGCGTTGGGACCCGTTGACGGGTGCCGCGCTCACCCAGGAAAACGCCGTTCGCGTGGAAAAGATCGCGGCGCGCGGGGATAATGACGAGTAATTGACTCAGCTGATGTATTCGACTGACCCACGTTTGTTTTGAAAGGCTGCACATGAGCGATAGCCAGAACATGTCCGATGAGGTGCGCGCCCGCCTGCGTGCCATTCCTTCCGTCAACGAGCTGCTTGCCGAGTGGCCGGTAGTGAAGGCAGCGGGGGAGACCTGCGACGCGGTGGTCCATGCTGCCGTGACGGCCGAGCTCGACGAGGAGCGCGCCGCGATTCGTGCCGGTGCCGCCCCGCGTTCCAAGCGCGAGCTGGCCTCGGCCATCGAGTGGCGTGCGCATCGCTCCGCGCTGCCGAGCCTGCGTCCCGCCGTCAACGCCACGGGTGTGGTTATCCATACCAACTTGGGCCGCGCCCCGCTTGCGGAGTCGGCGGCAAAGGCCGTGGCCGAGGTCGCGCGCGGCTACAGCACGCTCGAGTACAGCGTGGACACCTGCTCGCGTGGGTCGCGCAAGGAGCATGCCGCGCAACTGATCCGCTCGCTCACCGGTGCCGAGGACGCGCTGGTCGTCAACAACAATGCCGCCGCGGTGCTGCTGGTGCTTGCCACCCATGCCGCGGGCAAAGAGGTCATCGTGAGCCGCGGCGAGCTTGTCGAGATCGGCGGCAGCTTCCGCATCCCCGATGTCATGGCGGCTTCGGGTGCCAAGCTCGTCGAGGTGGGCTCTACCAACCGCACGC
>CALGKS010000372.1 GCA_937930475.1 uncultured Collinsella sp.
CACGAGGCCCTGCTCGAAGTCGCCGTCCGGATGCTTGCCGATGCTTTTTACGGCCTTTTTGAGGGATGCCGCAACGAACGCTCCGTCATCGTTGAAAACATCGCTCGAGCCCTTCTCTTCCTCATCGAGGTTGTCGAGAATTTCGTCGAGCTCTTGGGAGATCTCACTTAAACGGAAGTCGCGCGCGGAGATTTCCTTGACATCATCGGCGAGCAGCTGTTCTTGGACGAGCGCAAACGGCAAGATACGGCCCGTCCAGCCATCCTGCACCTCGACGTCCTTGCCGCTCTTCTTTTTCATCACCATATTCGGATCGACTTTGCGCACGGCCCCTTTGCCCTCGGTTTGGATAACCTCGAGGTCGCCGGAGATGCCCGTCCATGCATCGTCGAGAGCCTGGTAGGCATCGTATCCGTCGACAAGTGCGACACCATGAAGGGCATCGCGAAGCCGTGCTGCAATGCGTTCTTCTTCGGCCACGGAATCGACCTGCAACGCGCCATCAACCAATCGCTTTCGTAGTTCCTCAGGCAGATGGGCCAGCGCATTCCGATAGTCGCTCAGAAACGAGACGACGTCGGCGTTGGCCTTCACCGTTGCCGCCACGTCGTCCGTCACGGAAGCAAAGCACGATCCGCCGCCCTCACCGTACAGTTGGCCCTTCAGGCTCGGCCACACCTTCCAGTAGCGGTCGAGAGCGTCAACCTCGGTCTTCGGAACTCCGCCGAACATGGTGGCGTACACGTCCCAGCTCTCAGCAGCTTCGGACGAATCAACATAGCGTGGAATGTTGAGGTTGTAATCGTTGGCGCGTATCTCGTCGATGGTCACCAGGCGGCTGAACTTGTCGATGGTCGCCCCAGCTGTGACCGCGTCCACGATGCGGCGTATATCGCTCGCACGCAGCTTATTGTTTTTGCCTTCCTTCACAAAGTGCTTCGACGCGTCTACGACCAGCACGTCGCTGCTCTCGCGCTGCTTGCGGAGCACCATGACGATGGTCGGGATGCCGGTGCCGAAGAAGATGTTGGCAGGAAGCCCGATGATTGCCTGAATATGGCGGTTCTCCACCAGATTCTTGCGGATGGTGCCCTCCTCGCCGCCGCGGAACAGCACGCCATGGGGCAGAACGATGCACATGATGCCGTCGGGGCGCAAGTGGTATAAATCATGCAAAAGGAAAGCGTAATCGGCCTTGGATTTAGGGGCAACGCCGAACTTGAAGCGCGGATCGAGTTCTTTGTCTTCCGGATCCCAGTTTTGGGAGTAGGGTGGATTCGACACCACGGCATCGACGAACAGGGGATTGTAGGTCTCGTCCTTGTTCTCGACCGTATCGAACCAGGGCCAATCGTCTTCGAGCGTATCGCCATTGCGTGCCACGATGTTGTCGGGGAGTATTCCGCGCATGACCAAATTCATGCGCGTGAGGTTGTACGTGTTCTCCTTAAGTTCCTGCGCATAATACTTGATGGAGTCGGGGTCACCGTTGCGTCGTGCCACGGCCTTGCCGATATTGATAAGCAGCGAGCCGGATCCACTCGTGGGGTCATAGATGGTGATGTTTTCGCGTCCGGCCAGGTGCCACGAGACTATCTCGCTCATGAGCATGGACACCTCGTGCGGCGTGTAGAACTCGCCGGCTTTCTTACCAGCGTTGGCGGCGAAGTTGCTGATGAGATACTCGTAGATGAAGCCGAGCACGTCGTAGTCCTGGCGACCGTCCATCGGGATGTCCTTGATGAGGTAGATGAGGTCGCGAGCGGCCTTGGACTGGCTCCGTGCGTCGGTGCCAAGTTTGGAGAGACCGGTCTGCAGCGTGTCGAAGATGCCATCGAAGACACGTTTGCGGGCAGGATCGATGTTGCGACTAAAGGCAGAGAGGGCGTCGCGAACGTTCGAAATCTCGAAGTCGTTACCCTTGGCGACCCAGGTGGAGAAGAGGTTCTCGTAGGCGATGAAGTAGCCGCACTCGCCCTTGACGAACTCGACCGTTTCCTCGTCGTCTTCCACAAGACTCGGCAAATCTTCCTCGGCGAAATCACGCGCCTTCAGGCGGGCGATTTCGGTTTCGGAGAGAAACTTATAGAAGATGAAGCCCAGGATATAGTCCTTGTATTCGTTTGCCTCGATTTTTGAACGCATCTTGTTGGCGGATTCCCATATCTTTGATGCCAATTGCTGCTTGTTCATCTACTTAACCTCGCTTCTGTAAACTTGATTGAGCGTTTCACCGTCGTTGTTCACCCATTCGGTCCAACCATTCTGGCTGCCGCCAAGCACGAACACCGCGGCGGCACTGGGCGTCGGAAATTCGAGATCCTCGGTAAGGTCCGCGATGCCGGCAATGCCCCCGAACATTTCCATGCGCAGCGCCGCAACGCTTGCGTTCTTCAGCACAGGTTTGGAGAGGTTCACCTTCGAGCCGGCAAGAACTGTGAAGCGCCCAGTGGCTTTATCGTAGCGCCCCGACCCACGTATCCCGTTCTTCTTCGTATGGAAGACTGCCGAGGCGCCAGCGGGGCCCTGATCGATTCTGTCCAGGTCATATCCCAGCGCTGCCATCCTAAAGAGGATTCGCTCGTGAAGGCGCTCGACCGCTTCCTCCTTGTACGGATCGATATAGGGCTTGGGCGTTGCAGAATTGTCGGTTTCGTACGAACCATGGGTGCGAACGTAGTCGATAGCCTTGGCTTCCAGAACGTCTAGAGCGTCTTTGCTGATGTTCTGGTCATCGTCGAGAAACATGACTGCTTTATTCCAGAATTCTTTTCTTGCCTTGTGGGCTTCAAGGCGCGTAATGCCCTGAGTAGTTTGGCCTGCATAGACGCGGCTTACGTTGCCGTGATCCTCGTCGAGCAGATAGTAGATACCACGTTGGGGAATGCTGGGCAGAGCCTTCGCCTCGGCGAGGTCTTCCCTCGGGATAATGATGGTGACCAGTGACTCTCCCTCGACACGGCAGATGCGGATACGGTCCGGCTGCGCATCGATGAGCTGAATCGTTAAGGTCTTGACTCGAATCACGCCTCTATGCCCCTTTCTTTGCGAGCTCTTCGATCATGCAGGTGCGTACGAAGGCGGAGAAACTCATGCCCCGCAGCGCCGCCTCCTCCTTCGCTGCGTCGCGCAAGGTGTCGGGGATGCGCAGGGTCACGGAGACCTGATTACCGTCCACCAGGAAGCTCCTGATCTCAGTTTCGTTTGGGTTGCTCTTAATGAGCTCCTTGTAGTTGTCAGGCATCTGTGCTCCCGTCACTCGAAATGCATTACAAATGCGTTTACAAGATTATAACGTTGCATAGCTGTGGGCCATTGAGGCGCGCAGATGAGCGATGCTATTGTTGGGCTATCGTTGGCCGTTTGACAGCGCTGTGGCAAGTTGTCAGTGCAATGCTTGGGGTATTTGAGATAAGTCGCAGTGCCATAATGCGGTCGCGCTATGGTGGAGAGAGGTAGGTTTTCCGTGGGTGCTTGGATGATCCGTGCCGGTCGCGGCGGCGTATATGCGTCCGACTGGCTCGACCGCGGCGTTATAGGTATCGGCTGGGATTTCGATGGCGCCGATATTGCTGCCATGGACCGCGAGCAGATTAGGGCGGCATACTGCTGCATTCATCCGGGGGATAGCAAAGGTAAGGTCGCGGCAGGCGTTGGACAGGTTTACCGTTTTGCGCACGACATGACGACGGGCTCGACTGTTGTTATGTACGATCCAGAGAATCGCCTTTATCACCTTGGCGTTATCACCGGTCCTTGCGTCGTCGTCAGCGATATGGATGGAGTGACCTATACACGAGACGTTAAATGGGGCGGGATCGCTCCGCGTGATGTGCTCTCGCCTTCTTCTAAGAATTCGCTCGGCGGCATTCAAACCATCTTTGCTGTTTCCGATGAGGTCATGGCCGATCTCACGAACGCCGTAGGGGATAAGCCCTCGACGGATTCAAGCGCTTCTCCCATTGATGATGGCGACGCGGCGAATGACCAAGAAACCCTCGCAGCGACCTATGACAATGGCATTGAGCTCATTAAGGACCGCGTTAATCGGCTCGATTGGGAGGGCATGGAGCGCTTAGTGGCGGGCTTGCTCAAAGCTATGGGCTACTGCGCCCGTGTTATGCCTAAAGGTCCTGATGGCGGTCGCGATGTGGTGGCGTCTCCGGATGCTCTCGGTTTGGAATCGCCTCGTATTGTCGCTGAGGTCAAACACCGTAAGGGCGCTATGGGCGCCCCAGCGGTTCGCGCATTTATCGGTGGCCTTCGCGCAGGCGATCGCGGTCTGTACGTGTCTACTGGCGGCTTTACAAAAGAGGCACGCTATGAGGCAGATCGTTCAAACATTCCCGTGCGACTGCTCGATCTGGATGCCTTCGTACGCCATTATGTCGAAATCTATGACAAGACCGACGACGACACTCGCTCCATTCTTCCGCTCACCCGTATCTGGTGGCCAGCTTAAAAAGGAGACATTGCCATGATTCAACAGGTAACTTTCGAGGTTCCCACAGAAATAGCGTTGGGCCTAGCCACTGGTAAGTATGTCCAATGGGGCGGCGTTGTGCGCGACGGCGCTGGGCATATCGTTCGGCATCTTAAGCCTGCAGATGTTCAAAATGGGGCTAACAAAGCGTTGCGCATAGCTGGCCAGGCGGTGCAGCTTGCGAAGCAGAACAAAAAAGTTGCTATAGCCGCGCTTGCGGTCGCGGGTGTGGCTGCGGTCGGCGGAGGCGTCTATGCGGGAGTGACTCGCGTGCGCCACAGCAAAGAAGACGCGATGCGAAAGAAGAAGATGGCAGGCTTTAACTCCGCATTCTCGGAATACCTTAAGGCTTTGGGAGATGGCGAGCTCACAATCGAGATGATTGACAGATTGGGAGACGCCATAACTGCCCTTAATGACGGCAAGGAAGGCTTCACGGTCGAAATCAATGGCAAGCAGTTTGAGGACATTGTTAAGTCCGTGCGCGACTACACAGAGCGTCTGTCCAAGGCGAATGGTGAGAAGGCACCTAACGTCATTCTCGGGCTGTTCGAAAAGAAGCCGAACGACATTGAGGGCCTGAGGGAATGTCTTAACACCCAGCGAGGAATACTCCTGCGAGCAGCATAGATGAACCGCGCTGACACTTGTGCATGTCAAAAGGCATACACAAGTGTCAGTCTTTTGACATCGTGCGGCTTAAAAATTGCATACGCCGTCGGCAATGAGCTTCCAGATCAAGGGTTTGCGCGAGTCGTCTCTGAACGGCTTGATCTGCTGCAGCACGTGCGGGTCGCCGGCTATTGTCGGCCAATATCCGAAAAAGTGTCGAAATCAGCCGTATAAGAGTACGGAAAAGTGTCAAATTTGGCACGCCTAAACTACGAAAAAGTGTCGATACGGCCATCATACAATTGCGGAAAAGTGTATCCTAATGCTAAAACAGCACGTAATAAGGGGTGCGCTCATGCTGCAAAGAAAAGCGAAAGCACAGTTTGAATCTTGGCTTGCCTCGTCGCTCAACAAAGCTCTTTTGGTCAAGGGTGCCCGGCAGGTGGGAAAGTCGTATCTGGTCAACGCGTTTGCAAGTGAATCGTTCGAGAACGTCGTGACGTTCGACCTTATCGCCGACACTTCTGTGCGCGATTCATTTTTGGCGGCGAAAAGCGCGGATGACCTGCTTATGCGCATGTCCATCGCTGCGACGCAGCCGATGGTTGCGAACAAGACCGTTGTAGTTATCGACGAGGTTCAGCGATGCCCCAACGTGGTGACGTTTATTAAATACCTCGTGCAGCGCGGTGACTTTCGATACATCCTCACCGGATCGCTCCTTGGCGTTGAGCTCGAGGGCATCGACTCGCTGCCGGTGGGGTATGTCGAGCAGGTCCAGATGTACCCGCTCGACTTTGAGGAGTTCTGCTGGGCAAACGGCGTTGGTGCCAGCGCATTTGACATGCTCAGGGGTTGCCTAAAGAACGAAGAGGAACTCCCCGACTATCTGTACGATCGCCTGCTCGACCTGTTCCATCAGTACGTGGTGGTGGGCGGCATGCCCGATGCGGTCAACTCCTTTTTGGCGACGCGCAATGTTGATGAGGTGCGAAAGATCCACCGCGATCTTCATGCCCTGTATCACGATGACATTGCAAAGTACGCTCCGCCCGAGCTGCGCTTGGTTATTCGCGATATATACGATTTGATTCCCAGTGAGGCCGGTTCTAAAAACAAGCGATTCAAGCTGTCATCGATTAGCGGCGTTAAGCGTTTTTCGCAGGTGACGGACCATTTTCTCTGGTTGTCGGAAGCGGGCGTCGCGCTTCCCGTCTATAACGTGACGGCGCCCGTAGCGCCTCTTTTTATGGGGGAGCAGCGCAGCCTCTTTAAGCTGTTCTACCTGGATACCGGAATGCTCATGTCATCGTATTCAAAGAAGGTCGCACAGGGCGTTTTTGATGGGGAAGCGGAAGGCACCTTTGGCATGAATATGGGGGCGGCATTTGAGGGCTTTGTCGCGCAAGAGCTCAAAGCACATGGATTTAGGCTGCGTTACTTTACGTCGAAAAAGGTCGGCGAGCTCGATTTTGTTGAGGAGACGCTCGATGGGGAAGTGCTCGCCATCGAGGTCAAGTCGGGCAAGGGCTTTAAGTCCCATGCTGCGCTCGACAATGCGCTCGCGACGAAGGGCTACGGAATCGACCGCGCCCTGGTGCTTGCTGAGTGCAACCTGCACCGCGATGGAGACGTGCTGTATTTGCCCATCTTTATGGTCGGGCTTTTGGAGCCGTAACGCGTTGCCGGCTTTTGCAGTCGCCCTGTGCCCTCGTTATTCGTCCCCGTCGTTGGGGTCGCCCTTGAGGGTGTTGATGTCCAGGTACTGGTTGTCGTCCTCTTTTTCCTGCGTTGCCGATTCGGACGCGGTGGGGCCGCGGAACAGCTGAAATCCCTCAAAAGCGATCACGCCGAGCAGGGCGATGACGATGGCGATAAAGACAACCTTTGCCGCCTGGGGAAACTCCGAGAAGTGCGGAGGCTCTTCCTCGGTGTAGTAGTCGGCGAAGCGCTCGTCATCGGTGCCGTGGGTGTACGACGATGCCGAGGCTGCCTCCACACCGGCTTTGTTGTATTCGGGAGCAGACGCGGTGGCAAACGGGTCGCGAGAATAGCCGCTCGACGCGCGGCCGTAATCCTCGGTTTCGATGCGGCTGGCGCGAGGCTGTTCGCTCGGGCGGTTGGCGTATGCTGCGGTGTTGTCGTATGCGGAGTCGCGTTCCTCGGCAGCCGCAAACAGGGGGTTTACCGGAATGTTGAGCGCCGGCATGCCGCCCGAGGTCTCGTCCAGATCTGCCGCCGCCCAGGAATCAAAGGCAAACTGGCGGTTGGAAAGATCATCCAGATCCATGCCGGGCGGCTCGAGCTCGGGCTCGGGAGCCGTGTATGCCGACTGCTGCGGGGCAGCGCAGCGAATCGTGCTGTCTGCCGTGGGGCGCTGTGCCGCTGCAGCGAGAAACGCCGCCGTTTCGGACGGATCGCTAGTAGGACGGGGTGCAGGGGCGGCTTTACGCGTCGCCTGCACGATGGGACGGGTGGCAAAGTCGTCCGCGGGCACGGATGCCGGCGCGGGCGTGGTGGAAGGTGCAGGCTTTGCACTTGTCGGGCGAACCCCGCCGCCCATGAGTTCCTCGTCGGTCCAGGGGCGGTCGCTCATCACGTCGTCGAGGCTCAGCGCAAAAAGGCCCTCTTCGCCCTCGTCAAACGCGTGTTTCGCATGCCTGGCGCCAGAAGCGGTGCCTCCGCGGCCGTTGCGTGATGCGTTGCTCGACCCCATCTTGTTCCATCCTTTCGAAATGTTCACATCCATCGATTATATGGAACTTGCCTTGCGGCCGACTCTCGGATTCGTGCATTCCAGAACTCGTGCCCAAAAGGGGAGGGGTGCAGACGCGCTGACTATTCGTCGCCGGCGGCAGCCTTTGCCTCGTTGAGGTAGCTATAAAAGCTGTACTTAGAGATGCCAAAGAACTCGCAGGCGCGTTCGCTCGACTTGGAGATGAGGAAGGCGCCGCGACGGTCGAGGTAGCCAATGGCGCGGATACGCTCGTCTTTGGTCATGAGCGCCGCGGGCTTGCCCACAAACTGTTCGCATTCGCGCAGCAGGTCTTCGAGCAGGTCGCCGATGTTTTTGGTAATGGGCTCGGGCTCGGTGTAGCCCGAGCCGCCGGTGCCGGTGAGCGCGTCGAGCGAGCGCTCAAATGCCTTCATGAGCGTAATGTCAAAGTTGATGCTCAAAATGCCGACGGGTTTGCCCTCATCGTTGCGGATAAAGATGGTCGAGGACTTGAGCAGCTTGCCATCGGTGGTTTTGGTGAGGTATGGCTCGCGGTCGTGCACGTCGGTGGTGCCCTCGTGCATGGACTCAAACACAATATGGCTGGGGCCGTCACCTAGTTTGCGCCCGCTGACGTGGCCGTTTTCGATCACTACGATGGAGTGGTCCACGTCCTCGGTCTCCAGATCGTGGACGACGATTTCGCAGTTGGGGCCAAACTGGAGCGCCAGACTGTGTGCAAGGCGCTTGTAGAACTCAATCTGTGCGGGGGTCATGGGTGCCTTCCTAAAAATTAGTTTGGGCTCACTTTGCCATAAACCCCACTTGTTCGCAAATAACGAAAGCGTCGCTGCGTTATGTAACCGTTCGGCGGCGAAAAGGTACCGATTACGGCAACAAACAATTTGTTAGGTTTACCAATCAAAAAGTGTGATAGAACAGTACTAACAAACTTTTTGTTTGGCATCCACA
>CALGKS010000373.1 GCA_937930475.1 uncultured Collinsella sp.
GATGCGGCGCGCGTGAGCGGACGACCGTTCATGACCAAAAACTCGAGCACGTTGTCCAAAATCGCGGAGTCGGAACCCTCGCGGTTGATGATGGGCATCACGCGCTCAAGATCGTGCTGCAGCACGGGGCTGTACAGGTTGGGTTCGCGGGCGCGGATCCAGTTGACATTGCCCTTGAGGGTGTTGATCTCGCCGTTGTGGATGATAAAGCGGTTGGGGTGCGCGCGCTCCCAGCTGGGCGTGGTGTTGGTGGAGTAGCGCGAGTGGACGAGCCCCACGGCCGTCTTGACGGCAGCGTCGTTGAGATCGATGAAGAAGCGGCGCATCTGCGTGGCGACGAGCATGCCCTTGTACACGATAGTGCGCGAGCTCATGGAGCAGACGTAGAAAATCTTGTCGCGCAAGGCGAACTCGGCGTCGGCCTTCTTCTCGATGGTGCGGCGGCACACGTACAGGCGGCGCTCGAAGGCGTCACCGGCGGGCGTGTCGTCGGGGCGGCCCAGGAAGGCCTGCAGGATGGTAGGCATGCAGGCGCGGGCCGTCTCGCCCAGGTCGTGCGGATCGACGGGTACCTCGCGCCAAAAGAGCAGCGGCACGCCGGCCTCGGCGCAGCCCTCCTCAAACACGCGACGGGCATCCTCTACACCCTTGCCGTCCTGCGGGAAGAACAGCATGGCCACGCCATAGTCGCCCTCTGCCGGCAGAATCTGGCCGCACTTTTGAGCCTCTTTGCGGAAAAAGTGATGCGGAACCTGGAACAGGATGCCGGCGCCGTCGCCGGTGTTCTTCTCGAGTCCGGTGCCGCCGCGGTGCTCCAAGTTGACCAGAATGGACAGTGCGTCGTCCAGAATCTGGTGATGGCGCTCACCGTTGATATCGGCAAGCGCGCCGATGCCACATGCATCGTGGTCGAATTCGGGGCGATAAAGGCCCTGCTGCTGAGCGGAATCTGCCTGCATCGCGATCCTCCCCTAGTTATTAGACAGTCAGTTGAATAGGCATACTAGGAGCATCGCCAGCTCGTTGTGTTTCCCACCCGTTTCGAAACAATCGCGTAACGCACGCCCTACGAGTGGGTATCGCCGACTTCAAGGGCGACAACAAGGGCCCCAAGTTCGGCCTGCAAGCTCACCGCTTCAAACATCTCAATCTGTAACAGGAAGACCCAATTTCGACGATTAACTGTTACAGATTGAGATGTTTTCGAGAGACGGTTCCGAATGTCTCAATCTGTAACACGAAGGGCCGGTTTTGGCGGTCAGCTGTTACAGATCGAGATTTTCCATAGGACCATTTCTTCCTATCTTGATCTGTAACACCTAGACCCAATTTCCATCCCTAGCTGTTACAGATCAAGACATTTCGGCAATCCCCTTTCACCATCCTATTCAAATACAACAATTTTGTTAGTCTTGGTTAACTTTTGAGCCTAAAACGGGTATCCTTTGCGGCGTCAAGCAAACGGCACGCACGCTGTGCCAGATCAAGGAGGCCCTATGGCGTACCAAGCAGAGCAGCAGACGATGCAACTCGTCCTTATCCGTCACGGAGAATCCGAGTGGAACAAGCTCAACCTGTTCACCGGCTGGACCGATGTCGAGCTCACCGACACGGGCCGCGAAGAGGCGGCGGCAGGCGGCCGCGCCCTCAAAGAGGCGGGCTTCGACTTTGACATCTGCTACACCTCGCGCCTCAAGCGCGCGATCCACACCCTCAACATCGTGCTCGGCCAGATGGACCGCGAGTGGCTGCCCGTCATCAAGTCCTGGAAGCTCAACGAGCGCCACTACGGCGCACTGCAGGGTCTCAACAAAGCCGATGCCGCCGCAGAACACGGCGACGAGCAGGTGCTCATCTGGCGCCGCTCCTTCGATGTCTGCCCGCCGGCGCTCGAGCCGGGCGACACGCGCGACCCCCACACCCAGGAGCAATACCGCGACATCGCACCCGACCAGCTGCCCTACACCGAGTGCCTCAAGGACACAATCGCCCGCGCCTGGCCCTATTTTGAGGACGAGATTCGCCCCCAGATGCTCGCCGGCAAACGCGTGCTCATCGCCGCGCACGGCAACTCCCTGCGCTCGCTCGTCATGAAGTTTGAGAATCTCACACCCGAGGAAATCCTCAAGGTCAACATCCCCACCGGCGTGCCGCTCGTCTACACCTTCGACACCGATTTCAACGTCCTCGATAAGCGCTACATCGGTGACCCGGCAACCATCGCCGCCAAGATCGACGCCGTTGCCAATCAGGGCAAGGCGCACAAGTAGCCCCATCTCAAGCTCAGCGTGCGACGTCGCACGACCCCGGCGCGACGCCGCGCCGTCCGTACGCAGGAACTCATCATGCTCAACCATCTCAAACAACACTTTGGCTCGCACCGCACCGGAGGCCATGGCGGTCTGGACATCGCCCGGCACATCGGCCCCGGACTGCTCGTCACCGTCGGCTTTATCGATCCGGGCAACTGGGCCTCCAACATGGCAGCGGGCTCGCAATTTGGCTATGCGCTACTGTGGGTGGTCACGCTATCCACGATTATGCTGATCGTCTTGCAGCACAACGCTGCACACCTGGGTATCGCCACGGGCGCCTGCCTTGCCGAGGCCACGACCCGCTATCTTCCCCGCGTCGTCGGACAAGCCGTGCTCGTCAGCGCATATCTCGCAACCGTCGCCACCGCCATGGCTGAGGTCCTGGGCGGTGCGATCGCACTTCAGATGCTCTTTGGGCTGCCCGTGCGCGTCGCCTGCGTCATCGTGGCGACGATATCGATGGCGATGCTCATGACGAGCTCCTACAAACGTGCCGAGCGCTGGATTATCGCCTTCGTTGGCATAGTGGGCTTATCGTTTTTGGCCGAGCTCGCGCTGGTCAAGGTCGACTGGCCGCAAGCCGCCGCAGGCTGGATCACACCCAGCATGCCCACCGACTCGGCCGCCATCGTCGTCAGCATCCTGGGGGCGGTCGTCATGCCCCACAACCTCTTCCTGCACTCCGAGGTCATCCAATCCATGCACTTCGAAG
>CALGKS010000374.1 GCA_937930475.1 uncultured Collinsella sp.
TGGCTACAACCAGACGCTGCCCGATGGCGCGTTTACCGCGGGATGGATCCCCGGCGCCGCCGTTCGCAGGATGTCGCTGACCCCCGCGCGCGGCTGGAACCTGACCACGCTCACCTATACCGTCGAGCTCGCGCGTAACACCAAGACCTTCCCCCTCGCACAGGACCTCGTCACGCTATGGCCTCTCTACCTTGTCGTTGCGGGCTGGCAGGTTATCAGCGTGCTCAACATGCTCGGCGGAGCCCGCCGCGTGCGCCGCACTATGGCGCCGCTCAACGACCTGGCCCTGCGCGTTGACGAACTCGGCCGCATACAGCTCGCCGGTGGCAAGATGGAAACGCTCGAGCAGGCCATCGAGCGCGCAAGCGTCGACTCGCCGAGCGTCACCACCGGCGACGCCGATCTGGCGAGTATCGAGATCGCGCTCAACCGCCTGCTGCGTCAGATGCAAGAAGCAAAGCTGCAGCAGATGCGCTTTGTCAACGATGCGAGTCACGAGCTGCGCACGCCCATCGCGGTGATTCAGGGCTACGTGAACATGCTCGACCGATGGGGCAAAAACGACCCGGACGTGCTATCAGAGTCCATCGCCTCGCTCAAAGCCGAAAGCGAGCATATGCAGGAGCTCGTGGAGCAGCTGCTGTTTTTGGCGCGCGGCGATGCCGGTCGCACCGTGCTGCGGCGCGCGAATACCAACCTGGCTGCACTGGTCGGCGAGGTTTGCGAAGAATCGCAGATGATCGATGCCGGGCACACATATCGGCTGGTGTATGATGCCGCACTTACCAGCGACCCGCGCTGCAACGCATCGGTTGACGTGGCACTCGTGAAGCAGGCACTGCGCGTGATCGTGCAAAACGCCGCCAAGTATTCGGACGCGGGCACAACCGTCACGTTTGCCATAACGCCGGATGCGGGCGCGGGCACGATCGACATAAGCGTTGAGGACGAGGGCATCGGCATGAACCAGGAATCCGCAGCTCACGCGTTCGAGCGGTTCTACCGTGCCGACAACGCGCGCGATGCCGGCACGCAGGGCTCGGGTCTGGGACTCGCCATTGCCAAGTGGATTGTCGATAGCCACGGCGGCGTCATCGGTGTGACCTCGGTCGAAGGGGTCGGCAGCCGCTTTACGATTCGCCTGCCGCGGTAGGGGCGTCTCTCACGAATCGAAGGTGAATGCTTTTCCGCGAAGTGAACGACCTATTTTGGACCCCCGAAGCATCCGCACTTTTTAGCGCCAAAACCGCAGGAAAAACCTGACAAAACCGCAGGAAACGGTGCCTCCAAAGTGTCGATGCTCCAGGGGTTCGATTTCACTCGTTCACTTCGCGGAAAGCCATTCACCTTCGATTTACGGCAGCCCGTCAGTCACCCTCTCGGCATTAAAAATGGGGCAAGGCCACACGCCTTACCCCATTTTTCGTTAGCTATGGCAGCCTGTGCGCTACTCGCGGCACAGATGCACGGCAAAGCCGGCGAACTCGCGCTTAAAGTACACGAGCTTGGTGCCGCCGTCGGGCAGCAGCACGCGCGACTCCTCGTTGACCTCGAGTCCGCGCTCGGCAAACCACTTCTCGGCCGCATCGATGTCGTTGACGGCAAAGCCGATGTGGCCCTTGGTGCCACGACCGCTCTGCTTCATGATCTCGACCAGCGAATCGTTAAAGTACGAAACCGAGGTCTCGATGACGGGCAGCCCCATCATCGTCGAGAACAGCTCCGCGATCTCCAGCGCATCTGCCGGGTCGGTGGCGTTAATGCCCACATGGGCAACGCGCATGCCAAAGAGCTCGACCGGGTTGGCGTTCTGCTCACCCATACAGTCAGCGCCTACTGAGCCATGACGTCGAGGACGGCCTTCTCGGCAACAACGCGGTTCATGCCGGTCATGAAGGGCACGCCGCTCACGTACGGGCAGGTGAGGCCCTCGGGGGCAACGGTGGTGGCGATCAGCAGGTCGGCGCCCTCGTCGCAAGCGTCCTTGGCCTCGGAGATGGCGCACTGCACGATCTCGTACTTGTCGGCGTAACCGTTGGCGTCGAGCATGGTGGCGACCTTCTGGGCAACGAGCGTGGAAGTGGCGGCGCCAGCACCGCAAGCCAAAACGATCTTCTTCATAGGTAATGTCTCCCTTCATGGTTTACTTTAGGTAAGTGTACCGCAGCGAGCGATGGCGCTC
>CALGKS010000375.1 GCA_937930475.1 uncultured Collinsella sp.
CGTGGGAGGCCAGGGCGCCGCTGACCGGTGGACGGCACCGAGCCGTGCGCTTGAATTGAGAAGGGGGAGGCCTCGCGGCCTCCCCCTTTTTTGCGTTTAAGAGAGCCTAGCGATGTTGGAATCCGCTTTCGCTGAGGCGCTCTTACTGTTTGGCTGTATTTTGAGTCCATCTTATTTATTTGCGCGATAATAACTCCCATTGGCGTTAGGGAGGACTTGATGTTTACCGTTTTTGTCTTGGGCAATATTGCTTCGGGTAAGTCGACTGCCTGCCGCTATCTCGAATCTCATGGCGCCATGCTTATCGATTTGGACGAGCTTGCCAAATCGCTGTATGTGCCAGGCTCCGATATCGTCAATACCCTCGCGGAAGAATTCGGTTGGGACATTCTGGACGGGGAGGGCGGCATTCGCCGCAATGTCCTCGCTGCTCGAGCTTTCGCCTCTCCTGATACAGTTGCGCGACTCAATGGCATCGTTCATCCGGTCCTCATTGAACAACTGTCACTGAGGATTCTTGATCCTGTCTGCTGCACGGTTTCGTCTCCCCGTTATCCCTTTGCGGTTGTCGAGGTTTCTGCTCCGACTGGTTTTGAGGATGCTTTTGGGCTGGCTGATGAAATTCTGGTTATCAGCGCTCCTTTGTCAGTTCGTCGCGAGCGTGCCATTCATCGTGGTATGGAACCCTCTGATTTTGATGCACGCTCTGCATGTCAGCCCGATGAGGCTTCGCTTTGCAATCTCGCTACGACGGTCATCGATAATGCTGCAGGCGATAACTCGCTCTTTGAACAGCTGGACGCGTGGCTTGCGCGTCATGGCTTTTGCGACGTAACGCATAAGGAGGGGGCCGATGCCTAAGACACGTTTCTTTACGTGGTATCGCGTGGCACCACTTGCCGTCGTGTTCGTCTTCGGTCTTATCTCGCTTGTCTACTCGTATGCTCCTGCCGCCTTCTTTAAGCCGTTGTATCCGATTGACTATGAGGTGTACGTAAAGCAATCGAGCATTTCGCACAATTTGGATCCCTATCTGGTGTGTGCTGTCATTAAGTCTGAATCGAATTGGAATCCCGAGGCCGAGTCGAATCAGGGTGCTCAGGGATTGATGCAGCTGATGCCCGAGACAGCCCAGGATATGATTGCCAAGGGCCTTGTCGATGGTAACGAGTATTCGGCTGACAACCTTAACGATCCGGCTACGAACATCGAATTTGGCTGTGCGTACCTTTCGTATCTTTTAACCTATTTTAACGGATCTACCGACAGCGCCATTGCCGCCTATAACGCTGGCATGGGCAATGTCGATGGGTGGGCGCAACAGAACACGTCGTTGCATAATGCGATCACCTTTCCCGAGACGCAGGCGTATCTGATTCGCGTCAATAACGCCTGGGTCCGCTACAAGACCCTCTATCCCGATCAGTTCGTATAGGACTATGCCTGCCGCCTGCGTATACTGCAGATATATGAGTTAGGAGTATCCATGGCGGAATTTGAAGTTGAACGTGTTGGAGGAGAACTCAAACGTTTTGGCGTTGAGGGCTCTGAGGTGCCGTTTAAGGTCGTATCTCCTTATGAGCCCGCTGGTTCCCAGCCCAAGGCCATTGAGTCGCTTGTGCAGGGCGTGAGGGACGGAGATCGCTATCAGGTTTTGCTGGGCGTGACTGGTTCGGGTAAGACCTTCACGATGGCTAAGACTATTGAGGCCCTGGGGAAGCCGACGCTGGTCATGGCTCCCAATAAAACGCTTGCCGCTCAGCTCGCGAGCGAGCTCAAGGAATTCTTCCCTGACAACGCCGTGGTCTATTTTGTGTCGTACTACGATTACTATCAACCCGAAGCGTATGTGCCGCAAAGCGATACATATATCGAGAAGGATTCCTCGATTAACGAAGAGGTCGAGATGCTGCGACATCAGGCGACCGCATCGCTGCTTTCTCGACGCGATGTGATCGTCGTCGCATCGGTCTCGTGTATCTATGGCATCGGCTCTCCCGAGGACTATGCGGGCTTAGCTCCGAACGTCGACAAAAAGGTGCCGCTCGAGCGCGATGACTTTATCCATGCGCTTATCGATATCCAGTACGATCGCAATGACTATGATTTGGCACGTGGCACCTTCCGCGTGCGCGGCGATGTCGTCGACGTGTATCCGCCCTATGCCGAGCATCCGTTGCGGTTTGAGTTCTTTGGCGACGAGGTCGAGCTGATTGCCGAGATCGACGAGGTCACTGGCGAGATGCTGCGTGAGTACGAGGCCATTCCCGTGTGGCCGGCCTCGCACTACGTGACTGAGAAGCCTAAGGTCAAAGCGGCTCTGAAATCAATCAGCGAAGAGTGCGAGAAGCGTGTGGCCGAGCTCAAGGCGACTGATAAGCTGCTCGAGGCACAGCGTCTGCAGCAGCGCACCGACTATGATCTCGAGATGCTCGAGACCATGGGTTTTTGTAACGGTATCGAGAACTACTCACGTCATCTGGACGGTCGAAAACCGGGCGAGCCGCCGTTTACCCTGATTGATTACTTTCCTAAGGACATGCTCTGCATCATCGACGAGAGCCATGTAACGGTGCCGCAGATCCGCGGCATGCACGAAGGCGACCGCTCGCGTAAGGTGACGCTGGTGGAGCATGGTTTTCGTTTGCCTTCGGCACTCGATAACCGCCCGCTTCGTTTCGATGAGTTTGAGGCGAGGATTCCCCAGTTCATCTACGTTTCGGCCACGCCGGGCGACTATGAGCTGCGGGTTAGCCAGAACGACGTTGAGCAGATTATTCGTCCGACTGGCCTGCTCGACCCCAAGATCGATGTGCGTCCGGTTCGTGGGCAGATTGACGATCTTGAGGACGAGATTCGCGAGCGCGTGGCGCGCAAGGAGCGCGTGCTGGTGACCACGCTCACCAAGCGCATGGCCGAGGACCTGACCGACCATCTGCTTGATGCCGGCATTAAGGTCAATTACATGCATTCCGATACAGCGACGATGGACCGTGTCGAGATCCTGCGAACGCTGCGCGAGGGAAAGATTGATGTTCTCGTTGGCATCAACCTGCTCCGCGAGGGTCTAGACCTTCCCGAGGTCTCGCTGGTGGCAATTCTCGACGCTGACAAGGAAGGCTTCTTGCGCAACCGTCGTTCGTTGATTCAGACGATTGGCCGTGCGGCCCGTAATGCCGACGGCGAGGTCATCATGTATGCAGACGTTGTGACCGATTCGATGAAAGAAGCCATCGAGGAGACGCAGCGCCGTCGCGAGATTCAGATGGCATATAACGAAGAGCACGGCATTGTGCCCAAGACGGTTCGCAAAGCCATCAATGACATCTCGAGCTTTATTGCCGAGGCCGAAAAGACTGTGGGCTCGAAGGGGCGCTCGAAGGGTGACTCTCTGGGTCACGGCGCATTCTATACACCCGACGAAAACGGTGAGGGCGCCGTGCCGGAGACGGTGGCACCCGAGCAGACGCTTGCCGAGCAGCTGGAAGGGCTACCGCATGACGAGCTCGTGCGGATCGTCGAGACCATGGAGGAAGACATGCGTAACGCTTCCGCCGCCATGGACTTTGAGGAGGCGGCGCGTCTGCGCGATGCGGTCGTTCAGATTCGGGCGATGCTCGAGGGTGCATCTGAGGACGAAACGATCGAGCGTTTGCGATCGCAGGCTCGCAAGGGCTCTACCTTTGCTTCGGGCAGAAAGCGCCAGGGCGCACGATTCAAGAAGTAACGAACAGGCCCCGAGTTCCCTGTGGAGCTCGGGGCCTGTGTCATTCGGGTGCGGGAGTTCGTGTGCTAGAGGTCTGCTATCAGCGCCTCAGCGCAACGGATACCGTCGGTGGCGGCACTCATGATGCCGCCGGCATATCCGGCGCCCTCGCCGCAAGGGTAAAGACCCGGGGTCGACGCGGCGTGGCATGTTCGATCGCGGGTGACGGTGACAGGCGAGCTCGAACGCGTCTCCACGCCAGTGAGGACCGCATCGGGGCGGTCATAGCCACGCAGTTTCTTGCCGAGCAGGGGAATTCCCAAACGAAGCGATTCGACGATATGCTGCGGGAGGGCATCGTCGATTGCCGTCCAGGTCACGCCAAGTGGATAGGTTGGTTTTACCTTTCCGGGCGCCGTGCTGGCGCGTCTCGCAAGGAAAT
>CALGKS010000376.1 GCA_937930475.1 uncultured Collinsella sp.
TCGCCAATGTTGCGCTTTGTGCTGCGAAGGGCGCAATTGGTGTGGTTTCGGGATCGGTTTCGATTGTGGCGGATGCCATGAACAACCTGTCCGATGCCAGCTCGAATATCGTGAGCGTGCTGGGCTTTAAGCTGGCGAGCAAGCCGGCCGACCCCGAGCATCCTTACGGCCACGGTCGCTACGAGTATCTCTCGGGTCTGGTCGTGGCAGCACTCGTGCTGCTGATTGGCGTTGAGCTGGTGAAGTCCTCGGTCGAGCGCGTCATCCACCCCGAACCTGTCGAGTTCTCGCATGCCCTGGTGGCAGTTCTAGTGCTTTCGATGGTCGTAAAGCTCTGGATGGCGGCCCTCAACCAAAAGCTCGGCGATCGCATTGAGTCCGAGACGCTGCATGCGACCGCGCAGGATTCCAAGAACGATGTTCTTGCCACGGGCGCCGTACTGGCGTGCGCAATTGTTTCGCAGGTGACGGGCATCAACCTTGACGCTTGGGTCGGCCTTGCCGTTGGTGCCTATATTGGCTGGAGCGGTTTTGAACTCATCCAGGATACGGTGAGCCCGCTTTTGGGCCAGACGCCCGATCCTAAGCTGGTCAAGCACATTCGAGACAAGATCATGAGCTATCCCGGCGTTTTGGGCGTTCACGATCTGATGGTTCACGACTATGGCCCGGGCAGGAAATTCGCAAGCGCTCACGCCGAGATGGCGGCCGAAGCCAGCCCGATGGAAAGTCACGACACGCTCGACAATATTGAGCAGGCGTTTAGGAACGAAGACGGCATGATTGTCACGCTCCATTACGACCCCATCGTGACCGACGATCCAAAGGTGGCGAGCATGCGCCTGCGCATCAACGCAATGGCTCAGGAGATCGATAGCCGCCTTTCGATTCACGACCTTCGCTGCGTGCCGGGTCCTACGCACACCAACGTGATCTTTGACTGCGTACGTCCCTCGGATCTGCAGATGAGCGCCGAAGACGTAAAACACGCGCTGGCACAACGGGTCGAATCGGAATATCCCAAGTCGATTGCCAAGATTACGATCGACGAGGACTACGTAGGGCATACCCACGAGTAGGGCTGCGCCGGCAAAGCAAGTTATACAGAAGGGGAGAGCATGAAGCGTCTATATCTACTCCGCCACGGCCAGACAGAATTCAACGTTAAAAAGCTCGTCCAGGGTCGCTGCGATTCACCGCTCACCGATTTGGGCCGTCAGCAAGCCGGGATGGCAGCCGCATGGCTCAAAGCCCACAATGTCGTTCCTGACAAGGTGGTCTCTTCGCCTTTGGGTCGAGCCATGGACACAGCACAGCTCGTCGCAACCGAACTCCTTGGCCCGGACGCAGCAGTCGAGCCCTGCGAAGGCATCATTGAGCGCTGCTACGGCACCTTCGAAGAAGGCCCCCACGACGCATTGCCTACCGACGTCTGGGATCCGGGTGAGGATTTGGTCCCCTTTGGAGGAGAAGGGAACCGCGCGCTGCAAGAACGCATGGTAGGCACCCTCACCAATCTCATGGGAGCCGAGGGCATCGAAACCCTCCTAGCAGTAAGCCACGGCAGCGCCAGCCGCCAATTCATCAAGGCTGCAGCCCCAGAGGGCTTCGAGCTCCCAACAAAACTCCCCAACTGCGCCATCATGATCTTCGATTTTGACGAGGAAAAACTACAAGCAGAGGGCGAGCCAATGCAATGCAAGTTCACCCTCCAGCAAATAGTGGACCCCCAACAAAGAAATTAGCTGAGCGAGCAGAGTTCAGCAGACATCAACGTGTCGTCTCCCGAGCTTGGCAGAGGGGCGGCGAAATATATTAAGTTTGTCGCGAGTTCCGCACGCAAAGGAAAGCACTTAATGTGCTTTCCGTCTTGCGCAGGACTGTAGAGCAGCAAACTTAATATATTTCGCCGCCCCTCTGCCAAGCCCAGGCGACTCCACGCACTTTACCTGCGTAAACAATGTGAGTGAAATATGAATCTCGATGGATA
>CALGKS010000377.1 GCA_937930475.1 uncultured Collinsella sp.
GCCTTGAGCTTGCTGGCGCGGATCTGGGCGCCCTCGGGCTCGTAGAACGCGCGCTCGCAGGCACGGCCGCAGGGATGCGGGCAGATGGTGCCGGTAATGAACGGCAGGGCGTTGCGCT
The DNA here is from genome assembly GCA_937930475.1 of uncultured Collinsella sp. Classification (GTDB taxonomy): domain Bacteria; phylum Actinomycetota; class Coriobacteriia; order Coriobacteriales; family Coriobacteriaceae; genus Collinsella. Next base: position 119 of record CALGKS010000377.1, read on the forward strand.
CGATGATGATGTTGAGTGCGTCCTCGAAGCGGCCCTCGTCAACGGCCGCCAGGTAGGCGGGAATATCCTGCTGGATGGGGCAGCTCGTGCGGCACGGCGTGGTAAAGCAGTCGGAAAGCGGGCTCTTGCCGGCGACCTTGCGGTCGGGCAGCGGGCGCAGCGGCTTCTTGTAGAGCGGGTTGGTGAGCGAATCGGTCTGGATCGCGGTCACGGCCTCGAGAGAGACGCCCGCGAACGGCTTGCCGTCCAGGTCGGTAAACTCGCCGGCCATCTGGCTAAAGCGCTCGTAGCCACCGGGCTTGAGCACGTCGGTCGCCAGGGTGACGGGCCAAATGCCGGCGTCATACAGGGCGCGGATGTTGTAGACCGTGGCGCCACCGGAGTAGCTGATGCGCAGTTTGCCATCGAACTGCTCGGTAATGCGGCGAGCAGCCTCGATGGTCAGCGAGAACAGCGAACGGCCGGACATGTACATCTCGGTGGAGGGCAGCTCGTTTCTCGTCACGTCGACGGGGAACGTGTTGGTCAGCTTGACGCCAAACTCCAGGCCGCGCTCGGCGCACAGGGCAATCAGGCGCTCGAACATGGGCACGGCATCGGCCCACTGCAGGTCCTCGCGGAAGTGCGTGTCATCGAAGACGATGTAGTCAAAGCCCAGCTCGTTCAGACGCTGGCGGGCAAACTCATAGCCCAGCAGCGTGGGGTTGCACTTGATGTAGGTGTTGAGGCCCTTCTCGGTGATCAGATAGGTCGCGATGCGCTCGATCTCCGCCGGCGGGCAGCCGTGCAGGGTAGACTCGGTGATGGAGTTGGACACGCGTGCCGGGATGGACTCGACAAACGCGGCGTCGACATGCTCAAACTTGTCCAGGTTGGCGAGCGCCCAGGCACGGCACTCGTTCCAGACGTCAGAGCCGCTGGCGTCCTTCATGCCCTCAATGTACGCATCGACCTTGGGGCTCTTAATGCCCTCCAGGTCATAGCCCACGGACATGTTAAAGACAAAGCCGTCCGGGCTGCCCAGGCCGTACTCGCGAGCGATCAGGTGGCAGGCAAACCATGCCTTCACGTACTCGGCAAAAGCCTGCGGAACCTCGAGCTCGGTCGACCACTCGCAGTTGTAGCACTCGTCCTGCGCCACGATGCAGGGCTTGTTCACACACTTGGAGAGCTCCTCGCCGTCCATAACCTGAACGGTCTTGAGCTCAAAGAAGCGGGAACCGGCCACATAGGACGCCACGATGTTCTGGGCAAGCTGTGTATTGGGGCCGGCGGCCGGGCCAAACGGAGTCTCGATGCGCTCGTCAAAAATGGGAAGCGCGCCCTCCTGGCTGGCCGTGACCATCTTGCGCACGCCAAAGATGGCGCCCTGAGTCTTGTGCTCCTCGATGATCCAGTTCATCAGCTGCGAAAACGGGATCGGCCTCATGATGTCGCTCATAATGAGCTCCTCTCTGTAACGCCCGGCGAGACCGCGCGGCGGGCGCAAATACGGTGTAGCGCTAGCACAGCGCCGGCGACCCCGCGGAGGTCGCCTATACGCGCGTCAGATGCGGCGAAACATCCGACGCGCGTGAATCTACTTGTGAATTAGTAGGTGCGATCGTTGAGCGTGCTCCAGAGCTTCTTGGACTCAGCCATGGTCCACGCGTTGATCTTGTCCTCATCGATACCGACGAACTCGCGATCCTTGTACAGGACGCGGCCGTTGATGATGGTGGTGCGGCAGTTTTTTCCCATCATGCCAAAGAGCATATGGCCGTCGATGTTCTCCTCGCTCAGCGGCGTAAAGGGCTTGTAGTCCATAACGATGACGTCGGCGGCAGCGCCGGCCTCGAGCACGCCGAGCTTGCGATCGAAGTACTTGCTGGCCATCTTGGCGTTGTTCTCGAACAGCATCGTCATGGCCTCGCACCAGCCCACGTTGGGCATAGCGGCGTTGTGGCGCTGAATGATCAGGAAAACCTTGAGGCTCTCGAGCATATCGTGGGTGTAGGCGTCGGTGCCCATGCACACGGGGATGCCGCGGCGGAAGAACTCGAGCACGGGGGCGCAGCCCACGGCGTTTCCCATATTGGATTCGGGGTTGTTGACCAGCCAGGTGCCGGACTCCTTGACGATATCCATCTCGGCGGGCGTCACATGGATGCAGTGGCCGAGCATGGTGTCGGGACCGAGCAGGTTGTGCTGCAGCAGGCGCTCGACGGGGCTGATGCCGCCGCGGTTGAGGCGGGAGTCCCACACGTCATTCATGCCCTCGCACACGTGGATGTGGAAGCCGGTCAGGCCGTTGTTGGCCTCGGCCATCTTGTCCATGGTCTCGTCCGACAGCGTAAAGGTGGCGTGACCGCCAAACATGGCGGCGATCATGTGGTTGTCGTTATCGCGACGCTCCTTGGCGGCCCACTGGGCAAACTCGGCGTTCTCGGCAATGGCCTGGTCGCATTTTTCCTGGCCGCGGCGATCGGAGACCTCGTAGCACAGGCACGAACGCATGCCCAGCTCCTGAGCTGCATCCTTAATGGTAAAGAGGCTTCCCGGGATTTCGCAGAAGCTCGCATGATGATCGAAGATCGTGGTGACGCCATCGCGGATGGAATCCAGAATCGTGGCATAGGCGCTGGCCTTGGTGCCGTCGAGCGTCAGGTTGTCGTCGATCTTCCACCACTGCTGCTCAAGATTCTCCAGGAAGTTGGTGGGGTTGCAGCCCTTAATGGCAAGGCCGCGGGCCAGACCCGAGTAGATGTGGGTGTGGCAGTTGATAAGTCCGGGCATGATGAGGTTGCCCTGGGCGTCGACGTACTCGGCATCCGGGTACTTGGCCTTGAGCTCGCGCTCGGGGCCCACTTCGACGATCGTATCTCCGTCAATGGCGACCGCACCGTTGGGAATGAACGGAGTCTGAGCGTTGCGGGTAAAGACGGAACCGTTAGCGACCAGAAGCATAAATGCTCCCTTCAACATCAGGGGCGGGGTTTGACACCTCTGACATGGCGGAAGTGCGAAGCGCCGGCCTACACCGGAAACGGGCCCTCTCCCGTCAACGCTTCACCAAAGGGACAAGCCCTTTGAAGTGCGGCTTGGCGCCGCATGGCGCCGGCGGACGAGGCGATGCGTCCGCCGGCGAATAGCACCGAATTGGTTACTTCTTGCTCTCGGGCAGGACCAGATCAACAGCGGCATCCTTGGCGGCATCGATGTGCTGAGCCACGACCGGCGTCTGCGGAAGGATCAGGTTAAGGACAATGGCCATGATGGCGGTGGGGGTTACGGCATTGGAGCCGATGACGGTGGACACCCAGGCGGGCATACCCTCGCCGGCAAGGCAACCGCTGGCCATCCAGATACCCAGGCCAAAGACAACGGAGGTGCCGACGATGGTGGTGGTGCGCTGCGTGAGGCCCTCGCGGGTGAACATGCGCACACCGTTCATGGTGATGGTGCCAAAGACGCCGACGGTCGCGCCGCCGATGACGGGCTGCGGGATGGCGGAAAGGACAGCAGAGAGCTGCGGGAACAGACCGGCGATGGCAAAGACGGCCGCGATGATCACAAAGACCCACTTGTTGACGACCTTGTTGGAGCAGATGATGCCCACGTTCTGGCCAAGGGCGCTGGTGGGAAGACCGCCCAGCAGGCCGCCGACCATAGAGGTGAGGCCCTGGGACACAATAGCGCCGGAGAGCTCGCGCTCGGTGGGCATACGGTCAATGGAGCCCAGGCAGGCGGCGGAGACGTCGCCGATAACCTGGATGGCGACCATGGGGAACACGACGGCGAGGGTAATGCAGACCTCGGGATCAAACTCGAGCGCGTAGGGCATGAGCTTGGGAAGGGCGAAGACCTGAGCGGTGGCGACGCTGGAGAAGTCGATCATGCCAAAGGGGATCGAAACGATCATGCCAACGATCATGCCAAAGAACACGGATCCCAGCTTGAGCGTGCCCTTGCCAAAGTTGGCGAGCGCAAAGACCACAGCGAAGGTGATCAGGGCGACGCACCATGCCTGCGGGGTGCCCCACAGCGGCGTACCCATACCGCCGGCCATGTACTTGACGGCCGTGGGATAGAGAGAGACGCCAATGGAGAAGATGACCGTACCGGTCACGACGGGCGGGAACAGCCACTTGATCTTGCTGTAGGCCAGACCAAAGAGAACCGCGACGGCGCCGCCGACGATCTCGCCGCCCAGCAGCGCGCCAAAACTAAAGCCCGAGGCGCCCATGGCCTGAAGGGCCGGCAGGAACGCGAACGAAACGCCCATGACGATGGGCAGGCCGCCGCCGATGCGACGGAAGGGGGCAAAGGCCTGAAGGGCCGTGTCGATTGCCGAAAGAATGAGCGCAACCTGAATGATG
>CALGKS010000378.1 GCA_937930475.1 uncultured Collinsella sp.
GGCGAGCTCTGCCTTTTGCTGGTCGGAGCCGTCGTAGGGATTGTGCCGCCACTGAAATGCGACAAAGGGCTCGTTGGACGCGATGATGCCGGAGGACGCCGGCGTCACGAGCGTCGGGGCCATCGGCGGGCAGATCGTCACGACGGCATCGGACTCAGCCCATGCGCTGACGAGGTCTCCGCGCACGTTTCGCGCGCGCAGCTTGAAGGTGCCGCCGCCGAGGTCGACGTCGAAGGTCTTTACGAGGCCGTCGACAGGGACCGAGTCTCCCCAGTCACCCCATCCGGCACTCCCCTGCTTGCACGTCTGGTATTCGAGCGTACTAGCCGTGTTAGAGCTGTTGTCGAGGACGGCGGTGACGATCGTGTTGCTCTTGCGCGCGACCGAGACGAATGCCGGCGGCGCAGGCGTGTTGAAAATAGGACCGGCGTACTGGTAATCAGGCGCGGAGCTGTTGTAGTTGTTGGGGATGACGCGCCACTCATAAGAGTGGTCCGGCGCGGTAGATGCCGTCCAGGACGTCGGCGCATTGGTAAGGTCCGCGACATTCGACCACGCGCCGCCGTCGATTCGCTGGTCGATGTAGATGTGCCTGTATGGACGGGCGGCATGGGCGTTATTTCCCCATGTCAGCTTTGCGGAGCTGTCCGATTGGCGCTCGACCTTGAGGCTAGAGATGTTGTAAGGTTGCCATTCCGGAGCGCCGACCGTCTCGACGCCGTCGACCGAAGATTTGTGGTATGCGCCGGAATATGAGGTGTAGTCCGCCGAGATGCTCGAGCGCGCCGTATAGCCGTAGCCAGGGTCTCCCCAGTCGCACCATCCGGTGTCCGCATAGACACCTTGACCGTAGAGTCTGACGGTCTGGCCCCAGTTCGTCTTGAGCACAGTGCCGTTGAATGACGAGTTAGCAGACACTTCAACGTAGTATCGTGCCTGAACGTGTACGACGTCGTCGCGGTAGTTGCTGAAGCTGTAGGCGACAACGACTCGGAACTTTGCGCCGGGACCAGCCCAATTGCCGTAATAGTACCCCATGCGTTATCTCCCATTGGCGGTCATGGCCTGGTCGATGGCGCCGAAAACCTTGTATGCGACCGCGTCCGCGATCTCATCGGCGTCCCCGTTGGCGTAGACGGTAATCTGTAGGTTGTTGGTCGAAGCTGCGGTTGCGTGACGCTCAAAGGTGTCCTCGATGAATCCGCGCAGGATAGAAAGCGGCAGCACGGCCTCAGGACCTGCCTCGCCGCCGACCATGGCGTTGCTGCCGTTGAAGCCGAATAGCGTTGGTCTGGTCAGGATGCCGCCCTTGGCATACCACTCGACGCTGATCTTGGGCGTCCTCGGCGGTACGATTGAGAAATCACCGCTGATCGAGAAGTGCGGCAGGTTGATATGTGGCAGTTGCAGACGGCAATTGCTGAAAAACCCGGAGATCGCATTTAGCGCGCCTGACACGGTAGATTTCGCAGCGCCAAGCTTATCGGAAAAGAAAGTAACGACCCCCTGTAAGGCACCGCCCACGATTGAGGTGATCGCATTAAACTGTCCTGAAAAGACAGAAACGACCGAGCCAAGAATTCCGCTGATCGCGCCGGCAAGGCCATTTAGAATTCCCGACGCGATAGAGGACAGACCATTTAGAATCGTCTGCACTCCATTTTGCGCCATCGTAAAATCGCCGGTAAAAATACCGACAATTACGCCAAGAACGGTATCAATTACGCCTTGGATAACCGTCATCCCGCCGGTTATGACTTGGAGCAGACCGGACGCAAAAGCCATGGCGCCGGAGACGATAAAACCGAATCCGTTGATATAGCC
>CALGKS010000379.1 GCA_937930475.1 uncultured Collinsella sp.
TGGGCTGCGAGGACGAGGACATCGCTCGCTACGGTGCGTATGCCGAAGGCGCCATCGACGCTTTGGCGACGAACCCGGCAAATCCATCGCGTGCACTGGTCATCGACTACAAGACAGGTGGCACGCCGGACGAGACGCCAGACCAGTTGCTCGAGAAGCATGCCCTGCAGGCGCGCGTCTACGCCGATGTTCTGCATAAGGCGGGCTATGAGATCGTGACGGTCAAGTTCGTCCGCGTGGAACAGACAGACCCCGCAATCTTCGGAGAGCCCGCCGAGCCCCAGGTAGTCACTTACAACCTCTAACTCAAAAGTAGCTCATTTGGGACGTCTCTCTTTAGCTGCCCCGGCTGATAACACAATTGCTTTGTTCGATTGTCGGCCAGGGCAGCTAAAATAGCAGATCCCAAATCTTGCAAAGTAAAACTGCAAGAAATAGAATATCTTGCAGTTTTACTTTGCAAGAATCGGAAGATGTTGTTGTCCGAGCTTGCAGGTGAGTTTAGGGGACGCTCGCTCTCGAGGAGACTGCGGTGTTCAACAAACTGCGCCGCACCGCACCCACCGTTCGTTCGGGATCGTTGGCACGATTGACATTCGAGCATGGGGGGAGCGCTCACGAGGTCGACTTTGTCATGGGCGACGCACTGCTAGGGGATGTGTACGAGCTCGTGCAGGTTAGCGTTGACCTCGCGAATCCCAAGACAAGGCTTCGGGAAATCTCGGCGCTTGAGTCTGCAATGGAGAAGTATGGAATTGACGAGTCGACGATCGTGACGATGGACACCGAGGAAACCGTGCATGTTGATTCGGGAACCGTGCGTGTCGTCCCCGCTTGGAAATGGCTGCTCGACAACTGATGGCGGTAGCTTTCGAGGACAGCCCGCTCCCGCCCCAAAGTCGACGCAAGTCCGTGTGATAGCCCCAGCACGGCAAGCCCTGTTGCAGAATTGCGTCACATTGCAGTTCTGTCAAAGATGCCGGCACTAATGACTAATTGTCCTACAGCGCCAACAACCCTTGGTCGAAGACGTTGGGGAACTTGAACTTGCGCTGCTTGGGCTTGCCGTGCTTGTCCACGCCGAGGATGACGTCGATGAACCCGCCCTCGCGGTCGATGTCGACAACCTCGCCGTAGCCGAACGCCTTGTGGAACACCGTGTCGCCCACCTCGAGAGCCGCGAGCTGTGCATCAGTCGGTGCGGGCGTGGTGGGCGCAGACTCTTCCGCCTCCTCCGGGTAGCCCGAGATCCACCACCCAGGGTTGCCGACCGTGGCCTTGTTGCCGCGGAAGGTGAACTCGAAGCTCGCTCCACGCTTGGCGAGCTGCTTCATGACGTTGTCCAGCTCACCACCGCCGATGACCCAGAGGTTGCCTTCGCTCGTTTCGCGCAGATCGACGAACTTGAGTCCCTGATCTTCGATGGCGTTGACGATCCAGTCGCGCTTGGCGGGAGTCGTCTGCGCGGCAGTTGGCGCGGTGGCGTTGGCTGTACTGGCCACGGGCGCCTGCGTGGTATCGTCCGTGCGGGCGGTACCAGATTCCTTCTTCTCCCGCACGCGAGTAACCGCCCCCGGCTTGGACATATCGACATGCTTCACCGTACTCGTCCCACGCACCATGCGCCCGGTCTCGTCCAGCAGCGTGTCTTGCTTTGCCATCAGCTCGAAGTCCGCCATGGTGAGAGACGTGTCGAACAGGCCCACGCGTGCGTCGTAGCTGTGCTTTTCGATACCCGTGTACGACAGGCTCGCATCCTCGTACCTACGGAACTTGTACACCGCATCGTTCATCACGGAGTCACGGAACACTCCGAGCGACACCAGTAGCTCGAAGTCCCTGACCGTAAGGCCCGTAACCTTCTTGAACAGACCGGGCTCCAGCTGCGTGATGACTTCCTTCAGACTCTGCTCTCGGTAGTCGGTGAGGTACATGAACACAGGAATGCGCGTGGCGAACTTGATCAGCTTCTCCTGGATTTGCTTGCGCTTGGTCTTGAATTCCTTCTCTTCCTCGGAGAGCTCCTTCTTCTCCTTTTTGGTAAGTTCGCCGCCTTCTTTCTTGACTTTTTTCACGTGCTCGGACTTGTTGATAATCGTCTCGATGTCGTCGTTGAGACTACGGAAGCCCTCGATGTTGCTTAGGGCCTTCATCGCCTCGCCACTCTCAAGCAGGCGACGCAGCGTGTCGTTGTCGACGTTGACCAGCAAGGCGCTTTCCCAGCGGCGGGCAAGCAACGTGGCAGATGTACCGGCCATGGCGATATCCAGGATATCGGCAGCATCCACCTCGCGCATCGCGCTGCCGTCGTAGGCGAGTACGGGAAGGAACTTGATAAAGTTTGCTACCTTTTTCTCCGGATTCGGCTCGTCCCCCGAAAGCTGGCAGCTGTAGTCGGACACCATGGCGAGCGCACGGTCGAGTGCGAAGTCGAACACATAGCATTCCTGCTTTATGACCTGCGTATGTCCGTCCTCGTTCTTTGCTGTCCAGGGACTCTGCACGCGGAACGCGGTCTGAAAGTACGTCTCGGGAGTCTTAAGGTTTCGCAGCATAAACACGCCGGTCCACGGACGGATGGTCACGCCCGTAGTAAGCTTGCCGCACGAAAGCGTGATAGTCTTGGTTGCCAACGGGTTGCCCATGGCATGGCGCACGGGCTCGACGGCAGCCAAGCCGATACCCGCTTTGGTGCCCGCGGCCACCAGCACCTTGTAGTCGTGGTAGAACACGTTCTGGCGTTCGGATAGCAGGTTTGCCATGGCGTAGCACGACGCAACGTTAGGCAAAAACCACAGCGTGTGGGTGAGGTTTGCCAGCAGGTCGGCATGGCTAAAGGGGAGCACTGGCTTCTGCGCGCCCATCTTGAGCTCGTCGGTGGTGGTCTCGGCCAGCGCGCCGCGAATGAGGTCGAGCCATTTTTGCACGTAGTCCTTGTATTTGAACTGCGCGGTATCGCCCTCGCCCGTAGCGGAGAAGAACACGTTGAGGTCGAACTCGTCGAACTCGCCCTGGCGCGCAACCTTGGTTATCGCATCGGGCACCTTATAGGTCATCAACACCATACGGGGCAGGGCCTCATACGGGTTCTGCGTGAACGGATGTGACTGCGCCCAGCCCTGCTTGGCCTCCTGTTCGTCGGAGTAGGTCCAGTTGAAGATCTGGTCCTCGATAAACTCGCCAGAAGTCAACGCACGGAACGGCGTACCGGAGAGGTACAGGTATCGATCTGCCTGGATGGGCAGCCACGTCTCGTCGATGTTGTTACCCTTCGAGGCCTCGTCGGCCTCCTTCTCTTCAGCCTCGACGGCCTTGTCTTCATCTTGACTGGCAAAGAGCCCCTTTGCGCTGTCTCGCCACGCGCCGAAGTGGTATTCATCGAACGCCACCAGATCCCACTTCTCCAAGTGGACCCATTCGTTGCGTGCTTTGATGGTGCCGTTCTTGTCCACGCCGAGGAAGTCCTGGAAGGAGCCGAAGCATACGATGGGACGCGTTGGGTCGCACTCATCGTAGGACCTGACATCGCGGGCGACGAACTGCCAGCCTTCAAAGTCGATGTGGCTCTCAAGATCCTCGCGCCAGGCATCCTCCACGGCAGGTTTGAAGGTAAGCACGAGCACGCGCTTCATGTTCATACGACGTGCGAGCTGATAGGTCGCAAAC
>CALGKS010000380.1 GCA_937930475.1 uncultured Collinsella sp.
AGAAAAACCCCGCCAGCACCAAAGAGAAAAAACCTGCCGGCACCAAACCGGGAACAACCGATAAGCTTCCGCAGGCTGGCGATGCAAACAGCTTTGCTTTGTGGATCGCCCTGTTGTTTGTCAGCGGCGGTACAGCAATCGTTACAACCGTTTACGGCAGAAACAAAAAGCGCAGCGTAAAGTAAAACTAAGCATTTAGTCCAAGGGGCCGTCTCTTTCTAATATTCAGACAACCAGTCCGGTATGTAGCGCGTTGGACCCAAAAGGGCCGCGTGCCCGCCCGCAATATATTTGATTGATCGCGAGTTCCGCACGCAAAGAAGGCCACTTAATGTGGCCTTCGTCTTGCGCAGGACTGCCCGAGCATGCAATCAAATATATTGCGGGCGGGCACGCGGCCCAGTCGGCGTTACGACAGCGCAATGCCGCCAAGCCAGCCCCAGCGCACGCCAGAGCCCGTACCATAGAAGCTAATAAACGAATCAAGCGACTTAGACGTAATGGCGCCCTCGTTGCTCATAACGATGCCGCCGCCAACGTAGATGCCCACATGACCGTAGAGCAGACCAGGCGTGCCGGTGCCGCTGTGCGACGAGTCGGCCACGATCATGCCCACCTGCAGCGCCGAACGATCGGAGCTATAGCACCAGGCGTTGAACATGTCGCACGCGTTGCCGCCAAAGTAGCCCACGCCGGCGTTGCGAAACACGTTGGTAACCCAGGCGGCGCACCAGTTCAGGCCAGGCGAAGGCGTGGAATAGCATGCGTTGACGACAGCTTGCTGTTTGCCCGAGCCGGCATTTTGCTGCGGGGTGCCGCCGGCATACGAACCGCCACCCGAGCTCGAACCGCTCGAAGAGTTGTTCTTGTTCGCCGCAGCCGCAGCGGCCGCGGCGGCCTTCTTGGCGGCCTCCTCGGCCTGGGCGGCAGCGAGAATCTCGGAATCGCGCTGGGCCATGAGCTCCTTGACGTCATCGGAAAGGCCGTTCAGCACGGTCTGGACCTCTTGCTGCTTGGCCTGCATGTCCTGCATCTGGGCCGTCTGCTGGTCCTTGAGCTTCTCCAGGTCGGCCTTCTGCGACTCGAGCTCGGACTTTTGCGTGTCGAGCTCCTTCTGGATTGTCTGAATGTCCTCGATGGCGTCGCGATCGCTCTTGTTGATCTTCTCGACGTAATGAGCGTTGGCGACGAGTTCCTCAAACGAGCCCGATGCCAGCAGCAGCGACAGGATATTGGTGCCGCCCGACTTGTAGCTGGCGGCAACGCGATCAGAAAGGTCGCCGCGCTTCTTCTTAAGCTCGGCCTTCTTGGTGTCGATCTGAGCCTGCGTCTCATCAATCTGGCCCTGTACGCCTTCGATATCGCTGAGCGTCTGGGCATTCTTATTGGCGAGCGCCGCGTACTCGTTGGCGATGCTGTCGAGCTGGGCCTGGACCTCGTCGAGCTGGGCCTGGGCGGCATTCAGTTTGTCAGTGGTTTCCTTTGTGGCCTCAGCCGCATGGGCGCGAGCGGGCAAGCCAAAAAGAACGGCCGCGGAAGCGGCGCCGAAAAGAGCCTTAAGCGCAGTGCGGCGCGAAAGCTCCTGCGTAAAGATGGAATCGTTGTTTGGTGACATATGTACTCCGTTACATGTTTATTTATATGTCGCTCAACTTAAACATATTAGCGTACATAGAGCGCATCCCAACGATTTCCACGAACGGCAGCAAATCACATGGTCGGCGGCTCGTAAATGCGTCCCAAGCTAAAGGCAAAGATTATGCAAGTAACACCCTATGAGTACGTTAACATCAATCCTCTGGTTTTCCTGGACCGCGCGTTTTGGGCGCCCCTAGCTGCGCTATACTCCCCTCAAGAAGTGTTCCTGATTCGATAGGAGACTACATGTCCAAAGCACTCGACCCCAAAGACACCTGCGTCCTCGTTACCGGCGGCGCCGGCTTTATCGGCTCGCACACCGTCGTTCAGCTGCTCGAGGGCGGCTACCAGGTTGTCGTCGTCGATGACCTCTCCAACTCCAGCGCTGTCGCCATCGACCGCGTCAAGACCATCGTGGGCGACGAGGCCGCCAAGAACCTCACCTTCTACGAGGCCAACGTGCTCGACCGCGATGCGATGAACAAGATCTTCGATACCCACCAGATCGACCGCGTCATCCACTTCGCCGGCTTTAAGGCCGTCGGCGAGTCGGTGAGCAAGCCCGTCGAGTACTACCACAACAATATCGAGAACACCCTGGTGCTCATCGATGTCATGCGCAACCACGGCTGCAAGTCCATCATCTTCTCGAGCTCCTCGACCGTCTACGGCGATCCCGACAATCCGCCCGTTACCGAGGAGGACCCCAAGAAGCCCGCGACCAACCCCTATGGTTGGACCAAGTGGATGATTGAGCAGATTCTCATGGACGTCCACACCGCCGACCCCGAGTGGGACGTCGTGCTGCTCCGTTACTTCAACCCCATTGGCGCCCATCCGTCGGGCCTGATCGGCGAGGACCCCAAGGGCATCCCCAACAACCTGGTGCCCTACGTCGCGCAGGTCGCCGTGGGCAAGCTCGAGGCCGTTCAGGTCTTTGGCAACGACTACCCCACCCCCGACGGCACCGGCGTGCGCGACTACATCCACGTTTGCGACCTGGCTTCTGGTCACGTGGCCGCCCTCAACTGGATGAACGGTAAGACCGGCGTCGAGATCTTTAACCTGGGCACCGGTACCGGCACCTCGGTGCTCGAGGTCGTTGCCGCCTTCTCCAAGGCCTGCGGCAAAGAGCTGCCCTATGTGATCCGCGAGCGCCGCGCCGGCGACATCGCCGCCAACTGGTGCGATGCCTCCAAGGCCGAGCGCATGATGGGCTGGAAGGCTCAGTACGACATCGCGGACATGTGCCGCGACAGCTGGAATTGGCAGAGCCACAACCCCAACGGCTTCGCCGACGCTGAGTAACCACTCCCCCGCGGTAGATTTTGAGCCCCGGTCTCACAATGTGAGGTCGGGGCTTTTTCATGGCATATAACCATTCACCGAAAATCGGGCAACTTTATAATCTTGCCTGTACATGTTTAAACAACTTGTCTACAATGAGCGTGTATGAATTGGAAGCTCGGAGGCGGACTGCATGCCCATCGGCAGGCCGACCCCACAACAAGAAGGTTGGTGAGCGCATTCATGGAGCGTGCAAGCGGCGTCCTCATGCCCGTCTCATCTCTACCCGGCCCCTACGGAATCGGCGGTTTTGGCTGGAACGCCTATGACTTTGTCGACTTCCTCGCCTCGTGTAAACAACATTACTGGCAGATTCTGCCCCTCACGACGACCAGCTACGGCGATTCGCCCTACCAGTCGTTCTCGGCACGCGCGGGCAACCCCAACTTTATCGACTTCGCCGAACTCATCGAAGCAGGCTATCTGGAGCAGCGCGATATCGACGGCGTATATCTGGGTTCCGACCCCAGCAACGTCGACTACGGAGCCATCTTTGGCAGTCGCCGTCAGATTCTCGACCGCGCCGCCGAGCGCTTCGCCGCCGACAAGCCGGCCGACTTTGACAACTTTGTTCAGGCCAACGAGGACTGGCTCGCCCCCTACTGTGAGTTCATGACCGTCAAGGAGGAGTGCGGGCTCAAGGCATTTTGGGAGTGGCCCGCGGAGTTGCGTACCCGCGGAGAGGCTTCTGCCAAGGTCTGCGCCGCCCATCCCGCGCGCATGCTCTACCACCAGATGACGCAGTATTTCTTCGACCGCCAGTGGAGCCGCCTCAAGGCCTATGCCAATGAGCGCGACATCCTAATCATCGGCGACCTGCCCATCTACGTCTCGCGCGATTCTGTCGAGATGTGGGCCACGCCCGAGCTCTTTAAGATTGACGCCGCCGGCAACCCCGTGAGCGTCGCCGGCACGCCACCCGACCAGTTCTCGGCCACCGGCCAGTACTGGGGCAACCCCATCTACGACTGGGACGCCATGGAGGCCGACGGCTTCTCCTGGTGGGAGAGCCGCATCCGCGCCGCGCTCGGCATGTACGACGTCATCCGCCTGGACCACTTCCGCGGCTTCGAGGCCTATTGGGAGGTGCCGTTCTCCTCGCCCGACTCGTCCTACGGTTCGTGGACGCAGGGCCCCGGCATCAAGCTCTTTAAAATACTCGAGGAAAAGCTCGGCACCCTGCCCATCATTGCCGAGGACCTGGGCTTCCTCACCCCCGGCGTCATCGACATGCGCGATAACTCGGGCTTCCCCGGCATGAAGATCCTGCAGTTTGCCTTTGAGGGCACCAACTCGTACTACCTGCCGCATAACTACATCGCCAACACCGTCGCCTATGTGGGCACGCACGACAACGAGACGGCACGCGGTTGGTTTGAGGGAACGGCCACCCCGCGCCAGCGCGAGCAGGCAGCCCTGTACACCCATCAGCAGACTGGCGAGCCCATCACCGATGCGCTCAACCGCACCATCGCCGCCAGCGTGAGCGACACCTGCATCTACACCATGCAGGACCTGCTCAACCTGGGCAACGAGGCACGCATCAACACGCCCGCCACCCTGGGCGGCAACTGGACCTGGCGCATGCTCGATGGCGCCATCACCCGCGAGCTCGAGCACAAGCTTACCGACTGGACGGAGACCTACTTCCGCATCCCGTCGGAAGCCGAAATCGAGCTTCCCCAATAGGAGCAACCGCGCCCGACCCCACCCCATCGTGTGGACGCGTTCGCTTTCCCCGCGCGAGGCCACCCCAATCCCCTCGCGCGGGCTCTTTTGTATTTCTGACATGAAGTCAACTCACCACAGGAGGAAACATGCCCCGTATCGATCTCGCTGATCTCGCCGAGCAGTCCTTTGGCACTGCGCTCGAGCAGCTCGACGACCGTCGCATTTACAAGCTGCTCGTCAAACTCGTGCAGGAGCGCTCTGCCGCCTGCCCGCTCAACAACGGCAAGAAAAAGCTCTACTACATCTCTGCCGAGTTTTTGATCGGCAAGCTGCTTATCAACAACATGATCGACCTCGGCATCTATGACGAGGTTAAGGACCAGCTCACCGCGGCGGGCCACGACCTCAACAAGATCGAGGAGTTTGAGGTCGAGCCTTCGCTCGGCAACGGTGGCCTGGGCCGCCTGGCTGCGTGCTTCCTGGATTCCATCGCCACGCTGGGCCTTACCGGCGACGGTGTGGGCCTCAACTACCACTACGGCCTGTTCCGCCAGCGCTTTGTCGACAACCAGCAGAAGGCCGTCCCCGATGAGTGGCTCGGCGAGCAGGACATCCTGATCGATGACGACCGCTCCTACACCGTCGAGTTCGGCGATTTTGCCGTTACCTCCAAGCTCGTCAACATCGACGTGCCCGGTTACGGCCAGCCCACCAAGAACCGTCTGCGCCTGTTCGACCTGGCGAGCGTCGACGACGGCCTGGTCCCCGGCAGCTCCATCGACTTCGACAAGACCGAGATCGCCAAAAACCTCACCTTGTTCCTCTACCCCGACGATTCCGACGAGCAGGGCCGCCTGCTTCGCATCTACCAGGAATACTTCATGGTGAGCAA
>CALGKS010000381.1 GCA_937930475.1 uncultured Collinsella sp.
GTAAGCGGCGAGCTCGCGCGCGATGCGAATGGCGCCGGTTTTGGGCGTGCAGGAGCCCCAACGCGTTTTCATGCTGCGCACGGAGACGCGGGCCACGGTGACGCCCATTGCGATTTCGTACGCGTGCACGATGTCGCGTAGCGCTGCGGTGACCTCGGACGCGTAGAGCTGGTCGATGTGGGCTTGGAGCTCGTCGGACGTTAGGCCGTCGAGGATTGCGCGCCGCTTGGCCTGTGGGCTTTCGTCCGATTCGTCGGTACCCATAAAACTTGCGAAGGTGGCCTGCTTGGGTCGCGGTGCGGGCGATGCAAAGTTGTGATCGAGTGCGTCCTGTACCGTGATGGGCTTGCCCCAAAGTGCAATGATGGACGAGGGGCTGAGCGGCTCTCGCGCTGTCGCCTGACGTTGCTCACGTTGGGCAAGTCGGCTGATAATCCAGGCGCTGTTGCGCTTCACAAACGCTTCGATGCGCTCGCGGCTGGCGCCGAGCGGTGCGCTGGCGTGGACCTCGCCGCTCGATGTGACGCGTAGGTTAAAGTTCTTGACGCGCTTTTTGGTAACGACGACGGGGATGAGCGTTCCATCCGGTCGGGGTACGGAAATCGTAAATTGCTGCGTCAAATGTGATCCTTCAGATTGGGGACGGGCCGGCATGCCGAGCGGTCGACATGCCGGCCCGCTCAAGGGATGCGAAATTAATTGCGCTCTTAATAGCGCTCGAAGAAGGCGAGCGCGTTGTCGCTGCAGAGCTTCTGCATCACGGTCTTGCCAAAGTGCTTGGAGAGCATGTTCTGGAATTCGGGCATCTTGCTGGCATCAGAGAGGAAGTCGGGTACCTTGGCGCCGTCCCAGTCGCCGCCGAGTGCGATGACATCTTCGCCGCCCAGGTCGAGCCAGTGCTCGATATGTGCCGCCAACTGGTCGAAGGTGACGTCTGCGGCGGTTTCGTCGGTTGCGTCGTTGGAAAGGAACTCGCTGCAGTAGTTGAGGCCGACGATGCCACCCATGTCGCGAATGGTGCGGAACTGGTCGTCGGTAAGGTTGCGTTTGACGCCGCAAACCGCACGGGAGTTGGAGTGGCTGGCGACGAAGGGACGCGTGGCGTGGGCGACAACCTCGTCAAAGCACTCATCGTTGAGGTGGGAGACATCAAGTACCATGCCGGCGTGCTCCATCTGCGTAAGTGCCTCGATGCCGGCGGCGGTGAGACCGACGTGGGTGTCGTGGCCGCTCGCGAGCGGTCCCTGCGCGTTCCAGCTGAGTGATGACATGAGTACGCCCAGGCTCTTGAGCATCTCGATCAGCGCGGGGTCCTCGGCAAAGAACGTGGCGTTTTCGATGGTGTGGATGCAGGCGACCTTGCCGTCTTTGAGCGCGGGGCGAATGTCTGCGGCGTTGCGTACGTTGACCATGCGGTCGTGGTTGAGCATTGCTTGGCCGCTCATGTGTGCCATGATCTGCGCCTGGAAGCGCGCGGCGTGGGCGGTGGGAATCTCGTCGGGGACAAATGTGGCGAAGCACTGTGCCCACGGCGTGTTGCCGATCTTTGCGAGCGAGATGGCGCAGGCGTTGCCCTCGATGAGGTCGAAATCTTGCGGATGCGTTTCGTCGCCGGGGAAATAACCGTCGGTGCCGGCGGTAAAGCGCAGGTCGAGATCGAGCGTGGCCCAGCCGATGCGGTCGGCGGTGTCGCAGTGTAGGTCAAATACGGGATATGCCATGGTTCCTCCGGTTGCAGCGTTTCTTTGCAAACTGTCTTTGAATTGTATGACTAGGGTATAGTTAGCGCCATATGTTCACGGCGGCCCGCGTTGTGCGCCGCCCTTATCACGGAGGTTACCATGTCCAACCAGGGCAAGAAGGTCAAGACTCATTATCGCGGCACGCTCGACGATGGTACGCAGTTCGATAGCTCCTACGATCGCGGCGAGCCGCTGGAGTTCACCTGCGGCGCCGGCCAGATGATCAAGGGCTTCGACGCCGCTGTTGTCGACATGCAGGTGGGCGAGAAGAAGACCGTGCACATTCCTGCTGCCGATGCCTACGGCGAGCACAACCCCGAGATGGTTATTACCTTCCCGGCCGAACAGGTTCCCAATATCGAGCAGATCGAGAAGGGCATGAAGCTCTTCCTGTCCACGCCGAGCGGCATGCCCGTCCCCGCCGTGGTCATCGACGTGACGCCCGAGGCCGTGACGCTCGACGCCAACCACGAGTTGGCCGGCAAGGACCTCAACTTTGATATCGAGCTCGTTGAGGTCGAGGGTTAGAGTATGTCTGAACGCCTGGTTTCGACGACATGCTTGGGAAATCTCAACGATCCGTCCTATGAACTCCTGCTTCGCCGGAAGTTGGGCGGCGTCTTTGAAGTTGACGAGCTGCTGCTCGATTGGGACCAGGCCGATGTATGCGCGTTTGTGGGCGTGACGGAGCTGGGGCGCACGATTGATGTTCGGCTGGATGCTACCGACGGCGGTCGTCTTGCCGATGGCGACGTGCTCGCCATTGACCGTTCGGGCATGGTGCCCGTGGCGGTTGTCGTGCGCCTGCGCAGCGCCGAGGTTTATTTGGTCGAAGTTGACCGCATGGACCCGATTGCGCTCGCGCATGCGTGCTGGGAGATCGGCAACATGCATGCGCCGATTTTCCGAGGCGACTCGGACGAGCATACCGTGCGCATGTATACGCCGGTGCAGCCTGTTTTGGGCCGCATGCTCCGGGGTGTCGAGGGTGTTCGGCTCTCGGTGGTTACCCGTGAACTCGATGCGGCCCGGCGCTTTGAGTCGAGTGCGGCGGAGGTCGTCGTGAGCATGGCTCCCGACTTTACCATCGTAAAAAAGACGCGCGGCTAAGCGCGCGTATGTGTAAGACGGGCTTTGAGGGGCGACCAATCAAGGTCCGTCTTGCTGTTGATAGGAGGCTTTGGGGAAAGCATATGGGTCTTGAGGGAATCAAGCTGATTGCATGCGATTTGGATGGCACGCTGTTGCATCCGGGGGAGCGCGAGCCGCGTTCCGAGGCCTTTGAGCTTATCGATGAGCTGCATCGTCGCGGTATCGTGTTTATGCCGGCGAGTGGCCGTCAATATGCGAGCTTGCGCTACCTGTTTGCCCCGGTGGCCGATGAGCTCGCCTATGTATGCGAAAACGGAGCCCTGGTCATGAGCGAGGGGCGTGCCGTGGTCAAGCGCTCCATGGGGCGTGGCCTTGCCATGGATATCGCGAACGCCGTGGTTGCGTATCCCCATGCCGACGTGACCCTTTCGTGTGAGGGGCGCCTCTACACCATGAGCGGCAATGACGCGTTTGTTGACCACCTGCGCTATGAGGTCCACTGCGACGCGGCGGTGGTCGACCGTCCCGAGGATATCGACGAGGACGTCATTAAGATTGCCTTCCAGACGCCCGAGGTGGAGCAGTCGGCGGCCTTGGAGTATTTCGAGCGCCTCTTTAGCGACCGAGTCGATGTCATGACATCGGGAACCGAATGGACGGACTTTATCGGTTTCGGTTCGGGCAAGGGCTCCGCGCTTGCCGATTACGGTCGTGCCCTGGGGATTTCGCCCGATGAGATGATGGCGTTTGGCGACAATGAGAACGATCGCGACATGCTCAACGTCGTGGGCCATCCCTATCTGATGGAGAGCTGCAACCCCACCATGCGCGGCATCAACGACCGCGTCCGCTACGCGCGCACGGTCGAAGAGGAACTGCATCGCCTGCTTGCCGAGTAGATATTTGGGACATGCCTAGAAATCTACTTTTTGCTACAGAGTGCGGAAAGGTGGATTTTAAGGCATGTCCCAAACATCTACCGGCAGTCGGGGCAGAGACCCTCGAAGATGGTGTAGTGCGACGTGACGTGCCAGCCGATTTGCTCGGACGCCTTGGCGTCGAGCTGGGCATCGAAGGGGAGCGGTACATCGATGACGCGGCTGCACGAGGTGCAGATGATATGCGCATGCGGCTCGATCGTGCGATCGAAGCGGCTGCCGCCCGGCGTCTTGATGGAGAGGATCTCGCCAGCGTCGGCCAAGAGATTGAGATTGCGGTAGACCGTACCACGGCTGATTTTGTCATCCTGCGCGCGCACGACGTTGTAGATTTCGTCGGCGGTGGGATGGTTATAGCTTTGGCGCACGGCGTCGAGAACCAGCTTTCGCTGCCTGGTATTCCTTCTTTGCACCGCCATGCGCCTCGCCTCTTTTCTATCAACGGTCGTAGGTAAATGATACCGTATTTAGCACACAATACTAATAACGAGGAATGAAACCGTCTTCATTGGCAAGTGGGGCTCGGGTCTGGGCGTCTACGAGGCGAAAACGCGTTCCCATGCGCTCGTAGGAGGCATGAAGCGCCTCGAGATGAGATAGGATGTTTGCCGGAGCCCCCTGTATCTCCATCTCGACTGAGCCGTCTTCCATGTTACGCACCCAGCCGGTGAGTGCGCGTGCCTGCGCGAGGTTGGTGTTGGTAAAGCGAAAACCGACGCCCTGGACTTGCCCTTCCCAGCGCAGGAAATAGCGCAGGGGAGCGTCTTGAGTGGCCTCGTCGCTTGCGAGCACAGTAAGCCTGCGGCGCAGCTCGAGCTCGACGTTTGATGGTTTTTGAGGCTCTCGACTGCCGCCGGTGACGCTGGAGAAGAACGTATCGAAGAGGCCCATCGCTATGCCTGCTTGCCTGCGTCGGCCGGGAAGGTTATGCCGGCCTGCTGGCGCACGGCATCCATGATACGCAGCGAGACGAGCGTGACATCGCGGTAGTGGCCAAGCTCGTGGCGTCCCGCCGGGGTCTCCCAAATCTCTTCCTTAACGTTATCGATGCCGTCGATGGCGGTGATAAAGTCCGCGAGCTCGTATTCCATGGTGTTGCTTGACTTGGGAAGGTCGAGCGCGCGTCCGTTGCCGCCTTGCTCGCGCGGCGCCTCGGTCGCCGATCCGCGTACGACATCGCCGCGATAGTCGATACGGACGTTGCGGGGCGTGGACAGATGGTCAATCTGGATAGTGCCACGCTCGCCTTCGATCTGCGAGGGCAGCAGGTCATTCGTAATTTTGGAGTGCGCGAGCTCGACGGAGATACGGCCACCGCCGTAGCTGGCAAGGATGGAACCGCAGCCATCGATGGGGCCGTGCGTGAGCTGTCGCGTGGTGGGGTCGAGCAGAGTAGTCATGCTCGTAAGGCCGGAGGGCATGCCGAAAATCTCGACCATGGGCTCGACGGTGTAGACGCCAATGTCCATGAGGGAACCCGATGCCATATTGCAGTCGAAGATATTGGTGGCGCGTTCCGCGAGAATCTCGTTGTAGCGCGAGGAATATTTGCCAAAGCGCAATGAGGCGCGGCGGATGGGGGCGATCTCGCCCAGGGCGTCCTCGATGGCGTGGAAAGCGGGGTCATGGAGGGGGCGCATGGCCTCGAGGGCTACGACGCCCGCCGCCTCGGCTGCGCGAAAGACCTCGAACGCCTGTGCCTCGGTGGCACAAAAAGGCTTTTCGACGATAACGTGCTTGCCGCCGGTGATACAGGCGAGCGCCTGCTCGTAGTGGAGCGC
>CALGKS010000382.1 GCA_937930475.1 uncultured Collinsella sp.
CCTGGCCGTAACGCACGACCGTTACTTCCTGGATAACGTTGCCGAGTGGATCTGCGAGGTCGACCGCGGTCACCTCTATCCCTACAAGGGCAACTACTCTACGTATCTGGAGACCAAGGCCGCGCGTATCGAGGCTCAGGGCAACCGCGACGCCAAGCTCGCCAAGCGCATGGAAGCCGAGCTCGAGTGGGTTCGCTCCAGCCCCAAGGCCCGCCAGGCCAAGAACAAGGCACGTCTGGCCCGCTACGAGGAGATGGAGGCCGAGGCCCGTGCCAGCCAGAAGCTCGACTGGACCGATATTCGCATCCCCGTCGGCCCCCGTCTGGGCAACAAGGTTCTGGAGGCTCATCACCTGCACAAGGAGTTCGACGGTCGTGTGCTCATCGACGACCTTTCGTTCACCCTGCCGCGTAACGGCATCGTGGGCGTGATCGGCCCCAACGGCGTCGGTAAGACCACGCTGTTCAAGACCATCGTTGGCCTGGAGCCGCTGACTTCGGGTGAGCTCGAGGTGGGCGAGACCGTCAAGATTTCCTACGTCGACCAGAACCGTTCCGGCATCGACCCCGATAAGAATCTGTGGGAGGTCGTCTCGGACGGCCTGGACCACATGATGGTCGGCGAGACCGAGGTCCCGAGCCGCGCCTATGTGGCGAGCTTTGGCTTTAAGGGCCAGGACCAGCAGAAGCGCGCCGGCGTGCTTTCCGGCGGCGAGCGCAACCGTCTGAACCTAGCGCTCACGCTCAAGCAGGGCGGCAACCTGCTGCTGCTCGACGAGCCCACCAACGACCTGGACGTCGAGACCCTGTCCTCGCTCGAGGCCGCGCTGCTCGAGTTTCCGGGCTGCTCGGTCGTCATTAGCCACGACCGTATGTTCCTGGATCGTGTTGCCACGCATATCCTGGCATGGGAGGGTACCGACGAGAACCCGGGCAACTGGTACTGGTTCGAGGGCAACTTCGAGGCCTATCAGGCCAACCGCATTGAGCGCCTGGGTGAAGACGCCGCCCAGCCGCACCGTGTCCATCGCAAGCTGACGCGAGACTAGGTTTATTGCTGGTTTGGTTGCGTAACATCGCAGATGCGTAGTAATAACGGCTCAAATCCGGGTTTGGATTTGAGCCGTTTTCGCTGCTACTTGCGTCGAGCGATATCGTGAAAGACAAAGTAGTCGGGGCGGTGCCGCGAACAGGTGTATTCGAACATTTCTCCGGCGGCGGTAAAGACTCGGTTGGACACAACGGCCATGTAACAGCCTTCGGGAAGGTCCAGCAGCTCATAGTCACGCTTGGTGGCGGGTTCGACGGTTATTTGGCGACTGCTTTGGGCAATCTTAAGGCCAAGGTCCTGCTCGAGATATCGATAAATGGAGCTTGAGGCCTTATCGGCATCGAGCCCCTGTACGTCGCTTGCCAAAAAATAGCTTTCATCGTGAATGACTGGGCAACCGGCTATGTAACGAACGCGCTCGAGATGAATGAGATCTGACCCGATTTCAAACCCCGTTCTGTGGGCTGCCTTTTCGGTGGCTTTGACTTGCTCAAAGAGCGTCACCTTTGTTTCGGAATCAAGCTCCATGCGTCTGACGGACTCGTCGTATGTTTCGATACCTCCAACCTCAAACAGGGCGCGACTGCGTGGGCGCCAGATGACGCGGACGCCCTTGCCGTGAATCGGTTGCACCAGTCCCTCGTCGGCGAGCGCAGTGAGCGCGCGCCGAAGTGTGTTATGCGAACACTCGTATTTTTGGACGAGTTGGGCCTCGGAGGGGAGAAACGACTGAAACGGATACGTCCCCTCAAGAATGTCGCCCTTGATATCGTTGTAAATACCTTGCCAAATGGCTTTCATAGTTGTCCTTTGAATCATTTAAATAAGTTGTGCTTTAGTATACCGTTCGAGCATAATGCCTGCCGTTTGCCGCGAAAAAACGACCGTTCATCTACTTATTCAAATAAGTCGAGAAACATAGATTCAATCTGACTAAACTAATTGCTGTAAGGCAACTTATTCAAATAAGTCCTATTCATAGACGGGTTGGCCACCTGCGGTTTCTATCGAATAACGCAAAAGGAGGAACACATGGGTAAGTATGCGGACGACGCGACCAAGCTGCTCGAGCTGGTGGGAGGCAAGGACAATATTGCCGCTGTGAGCCACTGCATGACGCGCATGAGGTTCGTGCTCAACGATGAATCGAAGGCCGATGTGCCGGGTATCGAGGCGCTTCCATATACCAAGGGCAGCTTTACGCAGGCTGGGCAGTTCCAGGTCATCATTGGTAACGACGTCAAAGCCTACTATTCGGAGTTTACTGAGATCGCCGGAATCGAGGGCGTGAGCAAGGACGCAGCCAAGGCTGCCGCCGTCCAAAACCAGAATCCCATTCAGCGCGCCATGACGGTTATCGCCGAGGTATTTGCACCTATCATTCCCGCTGTTATCGTCGGTGGCCTCATTCTCGGTTTCCGCAATTGCATCGATTCGTTGTATGTGTTTGGCGACGGTACGCAGACGCTCGTGCAGCTGAGTCAATTTTGGGCTGGCCTCGACAGCTTTTTATGGTTGATTGGCGAGGCAGTCTTCCATACTGGCATTCCCGTAGGCATCTGTTGGTCGGTCACCAAAAAGATGGGTGGCACGCCTATGCTCGGTATCGTTTTGGGCCTGACGCTTATCTCCGGGCAGCTTCTTAACGCCTATGCCGTTGCAGGCACGCCGGCTGATCAGATTCCGCAGTGGGACTTTGGCTTTGCCCGGGTCAATATGATCGGCTATCAGGCGCAGGTCATCCCCGCGATTCTCGCCGCAGTTACACTTGGCTTCTTGGAGCGTTTCTTCCGCAAGATCACGCCCGAGGTCGTCTCGATGATCGTCGTTCCATTCTGCAGCTTGTTGCTTGCCGTCATGGCCGCCCACTTTGTCCTTGGACCCATTGGCTGGTGGCTCGGTAGCGGTATCTCCGCCATCATTTACGCCGGCATCACCGGCCCGTTCCGTGCCCTGTTCGGCGCTGTCTTTGGTGCGTTTTATGCGCCGCTGGTTATTACCGGCCTGCACCACATGTCTAACGCCATCGACCTGCAGCTGATTGCCGATTTTGGTGGCACTATGCTTTGGCCCATGATCGCGCTTTCCAATATCGCACAAGGCTCGGCCGTATTGGGCATGGCGTACCTGCAGCGTTCCAACGATCGTGACCAGCAGGTAAATATCCCTGCCATCATCTCTTGCTACCTGGGTGTTACCGAGCCTGCCATGTTCGGCGTCAACCTTAAGTACATGTTCCCGTTTGTGTGTGCCATGATCGGCTCCTCCCTTGCTGGTCTTTTGAGCGTGGTGACAAGCTGCACCGCAAACGCCGTTGGCGTCGGTGGCCTGCCGGGAATCCTTTCGATGCAGCCTGACAGCTGGGCGATGTTTGCGGTTTGTATGCTCATCGCGCTGGTCGTTCCTTTTGTTCTGACGGTTATCGTGGGTGCCAAGAAAGGCATTCGCGAGGAGGCCGAGGCCAGTGCCGCCGAGATTCGCGCGGAGTTGGCCGCTCAGGATAAGTAACCCTACGTGCCCTACGAGCGCCGCGGTGGCTCTGCCCATCAGCGGCGCTCGTGTATTTCATATTCCCTGGTGATGAGCGAGGACGAGCAATGCTCGATATCAGTAATAAGGTCGTGTACCAAATCTATCCCAAGAGCTTTAACGATTCTAATGGCGACGGCTGGGGCGATCTGCCCGGCATCACGCAAAAGCTCGACTACCTCAAGCAGCTTGGCATCGATTACCTCTGGATAACCCCATTTTTTGTCTCGCCGCAAAAGGACAACGGCTACGATGTGGCCGATTACCGAAGCATCGATCCGCGATTTGGAACCATGGAGGAGTTCGAAGAGCTTTCGCGCGAGGCGCATGCGCGCGGCATCGGCCTTATGCTCGACATGGTATTTAACCATGTTTCGAGCGAACATGAGTGGTTTCAGCGAGCCATCGCGGGCGACAAGCGCTACCAGGACTACTTTATTTTTGAAGAGGGGACACCGCGTGAGCTTCCCTGCAACTGGGATTCGAAGTTTGGCGGCCCCGCCTGGACCTGGGAACCTCATGTTGGCAAATGGTACCTGCACCTATTTGACCCGAGCCAACCCGACCTCAACTGGAAAAATCCTGAAGTGAGGCATGAGGTTGCCGATGTCTTGCGTTTTTGGCGCGAGAAGGGCGTTGACGGCTTTCGCTTCGACGTAATCAATCTAATCGATAAGCCAGATTCATGGGAAGACGACTATGAGGGCGATGGTCGCCGCTTTTACACGGACGGTGCGCGTGTGGACAGCTACATCCAGGAGCTGGTGCGTGAGGGCGGCATCGAGGGCATGATGACGGTCGGAGAGATGAATTCGACGGGTCTTGAGGCTTGCATTCGATATACGCAGCCTCAAAACCACGAGCTCGCTATGACCTTCAACTTCCATCATCTTAAGGTCGATTTTGAGAACGGGAGGAAGTGGGTAAACAAGGTTCCTGACTTCGCGCTGTTGCAAAAGACTCTTGCCGCCTGGCAGGAGGGTATGCAGGCGGGCGGTGGTTGGAATGCCGTGTTCTGGGACAATCACGACCAGCCACGCGCCCTCTCGCGTTTTGGGACCGACGGTTCCCTGCGCATTCCCGCGGCAAAGATGCTCGCGCTCTTTATGGACCTGTTGCGCGGCACGCCCTATATCTATCAAGGTGACGAGCTGGGCTCGACCAACGCACACTTTACGAGCATCGAAGAGTTCAACGATGTCGAGAGCCGCAACTATTACCGCATCTTGCTCGAGCGGGGAAAGGCGCCCGAAGAGGCGCTTGCGATCATCAACATGCATTCGCGCGATAACGGCCGCCTGCCTATGCAGTGGAATGGCGAGGTGCACCATGGTTTTTCGACCGCTGAGCCTTGGGTTCCGATGGCTCGCGATGCGAAGGATTGTAGCCAAGATGAGATAACGGCGGAGCTCGAAGTGGGCGTTTCGAATTCAATTTTTGAGTTCTATCGTCAGGTGAATGAGCTACGGCACGAGTTGCCTGTGGTGGCGACGGGCAAGGTCCGTTTTGTTGACGCGGACAGTGTGCCTGTGCTCGCGTATGGGCGATTTGGCAATCTTCCTGTCGGAGAGCCCTATGATGCGTCGGTGGCGACGATCGAAGACATGTCCGCGCCTGGATCGATGCTTGTGGTTGCCAATTTCTCCGATGATATGAGCGAAGTGGGCCCGGAAGTCCGGGAACTGCTGGCTCAAGGGGAGTGGGACGTGCTGTTGCGCTCTTATGGGGATGTTGAGGACCTGCAGGCACTTCGCCCCTTTGAGGGATATGCGCTCATTCGTAAATAGGCGCATGGGTATTGTGTCCATTTGCAGCTGAGCGCGGCCTAATTGGCACAATAAAAACGGCTCAAATCCGGGTTTGGATTTGAGCCGTTTGTCGTTACTGCTCGGATTCCTCGACCTTGTCGATGGTCCAGGTGGCGCCGAGGCCACCGGAGGTGTTGCGGCGGATGCGAACGGTCACT
>CALGKS010000383.1 GCA_937930475.1 uncultured Collinsella sp.
GCCGGCCTGATCGAGCGCATGAAGGCCGCCGATGAGGGCATGGCGTCAAAGACCGAGTGGTGGCCCGCGCCGGAGCTTACCGACTGGATTTACAGTCCGCTTTCGGGCGCCGACGCCGCCAGCGCGCGCACCTTCGACAAGAACATGCGCCTGTCGCGCGGCAAGACCACTGTGGGCGTCAAGAGCTTGCTGCAGAGCGTGCAGGGCCAGGTCAGGGGCACGCGCAAGGCTGCCAGTGATGAGAACCGGTTTAAGAACGTGCCGTGCGTGGTCTCGGACGTGTTCCAAGCGCTGTGGCGCGACAAGCCCGTGACGGCGCTCAAGGCAATGCTCGCCGTCGCCGAGGCGCTGCCCGATCGCGCTCTAGGCGGCCTTGACGGCCAGGCCTGTCGCCAGGCGGAGACCGCCCTGCTGCGACATGCCATCGACATCCTTATGAACGACGCCCGCGCGCTCGACGTGTCGCAGGCCGCGACCGTGCCCGTGCTCGACGGCGTCCGTACCAAGGTGGACAAGCGCAGCACCGCATACGATTACGAGACCTACGAGGTCGACCGCGCGCCGCGCGCCCAGGCGCGCTTTGCGTCGCTTGCCGATGCGGCAGCCCTGCGCCCCGACAGCTACGATGCCGTGCTGTTTGCCGACGTCGATCTGGACAGTTACCCGCTCTCACATGAGGAGGGCCCGCTAGCTACGCTGACGGCCGAGCTGGGTCGCAGCGGCGTGACGCTTGAGCCCGCGGCCCTGCTGCGCGTGCGCTTTGGCCGCGCGATGCAGGCGGCACGCGGCCCCGTTGTGCTCGCCCGCGTGACCCACGATCGCCAGGCGCGTGAGTGCTATCCGGCTGCCGTGTGGACCGAGTTGCGGGCGCATGCCGAGGCCGCTGGCACAGCCAAGGTTGCGTGCGCGGGCGAGGGCGGTATCGTCGCCGATTTTGATCCAGCGGCCGGCGAGGGCATCGAGTGCAAGCGTGTTGCGTGCGAGGCTCCTCAGCATTTGAGTGAGGCGGCTGTGCCGTACCTGGTCCTGCGTCGCCGCGATGGCGAGGGCGAGAACGCGCCGCTCGTGCCGCGTCTGACGTCCGCCTCGCAGATTGAGGCGTACTCGACGTGCCCGCTGTGCTGGTTCGTGTCGTATCGCGTGAAACCCCAGTCCATCGACGCGGGCTTTGGAAATATGGAGAAGGGCAACTTTGTCCACGATGTGCTGGAGCACCTGCATGCCCGCCTGCCCCAGGAGGGCATGGAGCGCGTGACGCCCGAGAATCTGCCGCGCGCTCAGGAGCTGCTGCGCGAGGTCTTTGACGAGACGTTGGCCGAGCACGCCGGCAAGCGCGGCACGGAGGGCCCGCTGGTGCCGCTCTCTGCGGTGGAGGAGCGCCAGGTGGCCGAGATCTTGCCGCAGTTGGAGGGCGTGCTTGCCTACGAGTCCGAGGCACTTGCCCCCTTTGTCCCACGCTACCTGGAGTTCGCCTTCAACGAGCTCAAGGTCGAGTATGCCGGTTGGCCGCTTGGCGGGCGCATCGACCGCGTGGACGTGGACGCCGAGAATCGTGCCGTGGTGATCGACTACAAGCATCGCACGGGCGTCGAGGAGTTTAAGCTCGCCGACCCTACGGTGCGCGACGAGGAATCGGGCACGGCGCCCATCGACGATCCGCGCTGGTTGCCGCCGCATACCCAAACGCTTATCTACGCCCAGGCCATGCGCCGGGCGCTGGATTTGGACACCCGCGCGGCGCTCTACTTTTCGACCAAGGGCGGTAAGCCGGCGTTGCGCGGTGCCGCGAGCGCCGAGCTGCTCGAGGAAGAGCGCGGCGACGGTCGCATCCCGGGCCTTAAGAAAGGTTTCCCCGGCGAGGGTGGCAGCATGGACTTCGACGCCCTGCTCGATCGCGTGGAGGCCGGCATCGCCGAGCGCCTGCGCGAGCTCGAGGCAGGCAACGTTGCCGCCGTCGACCCGACGTCGGCGCAGGCCGCGCATGCGCGCTGCTCGTATAACCACGAAGGAACGTTTGTAAGGAGGGACGTGTAGACCATGGATCTTTCGACTTTGATGCCGCAACAGCTGCAGATCGTCAAAACGCTCGACCGTCCGCTGTTTGTCTCGGCGGGCGCCGGCTCGGGCAAGACCTTTACCCTCACGCGCCGCATCGTCTACGCGCTCTCGCCCGAATCCGGTCCGTTCGTCGAGCATCTGGACCAGGTGCTCGCCATTACCTTTACCAAAGATGCCGCGGCCGAGATCCGCGACCGCGTGCGCCGCGCGCTTATCGACGAGGGCATGGACGAGGAGGCCCTGACCGTCGACGACGCATGGATCTCGACGATTCACGGCATGTGCTCGCGTATCCTGCGCGCGCACGCGCTGGAGCTGGGCATCGACCCCGAATTCACGGTGCTCACCGATACCGATGAGCTCATGGACCAGGCTGTTGAACATGTGCTGGCCCGCGCGACGGCGCCCGATGCCGCCCCCGAGCTCGCCGCTTCGCTTAAAAGCCTCTACGCCTGGTATCCCATGGCGGGCGAGGGCGGCCCCTTTGGCGCCGGCACGACCGTCAAGGGCTTGGTACGCGAGCTGCTAGAGCTCTCGAGCCAGCTGCCGGGCGGCATGGACGACGTGTGCGTGGCGCGCGGTCAGGCCGACACTTCGGCCCTTGCCGACGCCTACCGTGCGGCACTCGGCGCGAGCAAGGCGGCGACCGAGAAGGCGCAGGTGGCGCTCGATGCTATCGACGCGTTCGAGGCGAGCGGCAAGACCATGGCCGATGCGGCGCGACTCATGATGTCGTGCACCATGCCGCGCGCGAGCAAGGCGTTCCCCAAGGAGCAGGTCGAACTGCTCAAGGCCGAGGCTGCCGATGCATTTATCAATATCGCGCTGGCCTGCGGTGGTCCCGCGCTCGATGCGCTGGTGGGCCTGGCCCGTTCCGTGGAGGCTGAGTACCGCGCGCTCAAGGCCGGCCAGTCTGCCCTCGATAACAATGACCTGTTGCGCATGGCTTACGAGGCGTTGCGCGACTACCCGGCTATTCGAGCTGCCTATGAGGGCCGCTTTAAGATGGTCATGATCGATGAGTTCCAGGATACCGACCAGATGCAGGTCGATCTGAT
This sequence comes from uncultured Collinsella sp., assembly GCA_937930475.1. Taxonomy (GTDB): domain Bacteria; phylum Actinomycetota; class Coriobacteriia; order Coriobacteriales; family Coriobacteriaceae; genus Collinsella. The sequence goes on from CALGKS010000383.1 coordinate 3,117, forward strand.
CCGATACCTGACGGGTGCGGGGGAGCGTGCGCTGTGTACCGTGGGCGATGCGCAGCAGTCCATCTATCGCTTCCGTGGCGCCGAGGTCGAGGTGTTCCGTCGCCAGGAGCGCAAGGTGGGCGCCTCGGGGACGGCCGAGGCGGCGGCCGTCGCTGGCGCTGCTGCCGACGCCCCCGCCGGCGAGCTCGTCAAGCTCGTGCGCAACTTCCGCAGCCACGACGAGGTACTGCGTTACGTGGCACGCGTCTTCGACGGCGATGACGGCGGCCTGATGCAGGGCTTTTTGGACCTTGAGGCGAGCGACGGCCGCAAGGACACGCTGGTGGCGGACGCCTCGCGTCGCCAGGCCCTCTTTGTTGCCGGCGGCAGTACGCAGGAGCGCACACAGGCCAAGGCCCGTGCGATCGCCGAGCGATTCCGCGCGCTTGCCGATGCCGGCCAGCCCCAGGGCGGCATGGTTCTGCTGCTGGGCCGCATGACCAACGCAGACGTCTACGCACAGGCCTTCCGCGACCAGGGGCTCGACTGCGTCATCGCGGGCGGCTCGGTCTTTGCGCAGGCTGCCGAGGTGCAGACGGTGCGCGCCCTGGTCTGCGCGCTCGCCAACCCGGCCGATACGGCGCAGGGCCTTATGCCGCTGCTGGCATCGCCGATGTTTGCACTCGGCGCCCAGGAGTTTTTGGCGCTTGCGACCAAGCTCGACGAGCAGACGGGGGAGACCTCGCGCCGCAACATCGATGCAGGCATCATGAGTGATTTCGACGTGCCCGGCCTGCAGGGCCTGCCGCTCGTGACGCGCGCCCGCGAGGTGTTGCGCTATGCGCTTCGTCGTGTGGGTCGCGATTCGTTCGCCGCCATCGCGCGTGACGTGGTCAACGCTTCGGGCTGGTTCGTGCGTCTGGCACAGCGTGGTCCCGAGGGCAAGGCCATCGCCGCCAACGTGCTCAAGGCGCTCGATGCCGTGGCTGAGGCTGAGGCCGAGTTCGGCAACTCGCCGCGCTCCATTGCGCTTGCCTTCGATCGCTTCCTGGCGGGCAAGGAGGCCCCGGGTGCCCTCAACGAGGAGGGCGACGGCGCGGTGCGCATCATGACGGTGCACGCCTCCAAGGGCCTGGAATATCCGGTCGTGGCGGTTGCGGAGTGCTTTGGTGTGCGCAAATCGTCCGGTGCGGCTCAGATCTGTCTCTTATACACATCTCCGAGCCCACG
>CALGKS010000384.1 GCA_937930475.1 uncultured Collinsella sp.
CGCCCTCACAAGCATGGGCTATGACGTTATCCAGATAACCTATGAGCAAATCAAGGACACGAAGAGCTTTAACAACATCGCTGAACTCATCCATAAAAAGGCGGGGCTCCCCTACATCCCAAAGACCGATCAGGAACGCACCACCGAAGATGCGCTGCGACGGGAGCTGTTGGTCGATTGGGATGAGCTGTTCACCGTTAAGCCGGCCGGTTAGCAGCTAGCGATCAGGGGGACTGCGGGAACGTCAGAAGCAGCAACGCGAGCCGCAAATCCCGCCTCGGTTAGCTCGATGACCTCGGTAAACGTTGCGTCAAAGAACTCCTCGGTCAGCAGGCGGTATGGCGGATGGTCGGGCTCGCCGGGGTTTTCGCGCACGATCTCGTGCATGACGCCGATGGTCTTGAGCACATATTCTTTATGGATGGGATACTGCCCAAAACGCGTCGCAGCGGTATACAGGCGACCTGTCGCGCGCGGGATAGAAACAATGCCGAGCGTCTTGCCAAACCAGTCAAAGTCGCCTTGCTTTTTAATGCGGAATTCCTCGCACGGCTTGCCGCCGTGCGCCTCCAGATACTGATTCACGCGCGTATTCCACACGGTATCGGCCACGAGGTGAGACCAAACACCCAGTGTCAGATCGAGCAACGACTGCGCCACGTCCTCGGGCGCGAGCGAAAGCTCGCTTGCGCCGGGACCGGCAACCGGCTCGGCGTCCTTGTAGCGTTGGGGATAATGCACCCGATTGAGCCGCTCGCGCTCCTCGGCAATCGAGGTCGCGGCAGCCGGCGTACCAAAAGGCGCCCCTTTGAGCAGCGGCGCCACATAGGTGTCCCAAAACTCATGCTCGCGCGGCTTAGGGATGGGCTCAGGCTTGGCAAAGTGCGTAATGCGGTACGGGATGGGATCGGCGATGCCAGGGACCATATAGCCCACGAAGATATCCGGAACCACGCAGCCAAACAAAAAGGCATTGCGGTCGCGCACGTTATCGGCAAGCGTGCCAGCACGCGCCAGCAGTCGTTCCGTCTGAGCGATATGAATATTCCAACTTGGCATAGCCACCCCCGTAAAACCCGGATAACTATACCATTCACGGCAAGCCACGCGCGCGGCCGCAGCCCTACTACGCAGCAACTATTCCGCAGTGCCGCTTTCGGTTCCATACGATGCCACGGGTGCCGCGACCACGTGGTGATATCGATCGATATAGATGGCGCGGGCACCCAGGCGTCGCACCAAATCCTGATGATGCGTGCTCATCAAGACCGTCTTACCGGCAGCAACATAGGCCAGTAGAAAGTTGACCACGATGTCGCACGAGTCTTCGTCAAGTCCGTTGGTAGGCTCGTCGAGCACCAGGATATCGGGGTTCATCGACACGATGGCAGCCAGCGCAACGCGCTTCTTTTGCCCGCCCGAAAGCTGATAAGGCGAGGCATCGACCAGATCGGCCACCTGGAACAGCTCCATGGCATCGCGGACGCGGCGCTCGAGCTCGTCTGCCGGCAGCCCCATTTGAGCCGGGCCAAACGCAACTTCCTCGCCGACCGTGGCACAAAAGAGCTGCGCATCGGCGTTTTGGAACACAAAGCCCACGCGCTGATGGAACCGTTGGGCCGTCGCGGAATCCTTGAGATATGCCGCATCAACCGCACGCCCGTCGAACAGGTACGTACCCGCGTCCGCAAGCTCAAGGCCGTTGATAAGACGCATGATCGTCGTCTTGCCGCAGCCGTTAGGACCAAGCAGAGCAACGAGCTCCCCACGGTCCACCTGCAGCGAAACGCCATCGACAACCGTATGGCCCGCATAGGAAAACACCACGTCGCGAAACTCGATGAGCGGCGTGGTCTCGGCGTCGGCAGCACCGCTCGCGCCCATCGCGTTATTCGTATCGTTTGCCAAAACGTCGCCCTTCCCTATTCACATCGACGGTTCGACCGTCCGCGCTACAACACCGCGCACAACACGGCGAGCAACGCCACAACGGCCGCGTAAACGGCATCGCACCAGCCAAACCCGGCGCGTGCAGGCGCCGGATACACACCGGCAAAGCCGCGGCAAAGCATAGCCTCGTCCATCGCGCGGCTGCACTCCATCGCCTTGATAAACGTCATGCCCATGATACCCGCCAGCGAGTCTGTGCGCGAAAAACCCGCAGGCGCGCGACCGACGCTGCGCAGCATGACCGATTCGCACAGATTGTGCGCCGTGCGCCCCAGCACCTCGATATGCTTAAGTGCCATATCAAAGGTAAAAATGACCTCGTCGGGCAGGCGCAGCATCTTAAGCGCCGCCGACATGCGGCTCCAGGTAAGCGTCCATGAAACGCCCAGCACCAGCGACACATTAATGAAGGTCTTGAGCGCGATCTTGAGCATGGCGCCCGTGGCAGACGCGCCCAGCAGCAGGGCAGGCAGTGCCAGAACCACCGCGAGCCCCGTGGCGCCGAGCGCCGGTACAAAGGTCGCACGCAGCCCGCGTGCGGGGCGCACCGCGACCAACACCAACGCGATCGCCGCCATCAACATCAGATATAGCGGGCTCTGCGTCAGGCACACGCACAGGACGCAGACGAGCATTCCCACCGGGCGCACCGGAGCCGAAACGGAAGAAAGGGCGCGGTCGATCATCGACCCGCCCTCGTGTGCGCCGCCGCCCAGGCGAACCCGCTCAAGCAGGCTCGCCAGGTGCAGGACGTTCTGTTGCATTACGCGATGCCGAGCCCCCACGGGCTCATATCGCTCCTCGGCCGCAAGCCAACTAGGCAGCTCGGCTATTGCCATGAGCACCGCTTTCCTTAACCGTCAGCGAGATCAGACGGAATGCGATGGTGAGCACCGCCACGCCAATCACACCGGAAAGGATATACATGGCAGCCTGACCGGCAAAGCCAAGGCCTTGCTCCTCGGAATAGGCCTGCAGATAATCGCCCGTGGGGAGCGCGTCGGCAAAGGTCGGGGTGTCGAGACCGACCGAAGCCTGCAGGCTGTCGTCGCCAGCCTCCTGAACGGCGGTCACGGCGCCCTCGGCGTCCCACTCACCCCAGGCGTCACCCGTGGCCAGCAGGCCCAGCGGCGTGGCCACGACAAGCACGGCAACCAAGATGAGCGTGGGGACCAGCGAGGTCTTCTTGGCAGCAGCGCCCTCGGCAGCAAGCTGGCCATCGACGGCCTCGGGTCCGACGATAATGCTCGGTGCCGTCTTCTTAATGAAACCGTAGATCGCAGCCGTCGCCACGCCCTCGACGACACCGGCGACCAGCATATGCGGGATCAACATGGCCGGAATAGCCACAGACAACGGAAAGGGGCAGTACAGCGGAGCGCCCGAAGCATTCGTGAAGAGCATCGGCTGAATACCAAACTCGATCGCTGCGCACAGGGCCGCCAGGCACAGGCCGACCCAGCCGCTTACGATGGCAGAAACCGAGGTGCCCCAGCTCTTGTCGTGCAGACGGCTGTTGAGCGCACGGAACACGATAGCAGCGGCAAACGGCAGCACAAAGGCCATGTTAAAGCAGTTGGCGCCAAAGGACAGAACGCCGCCGTCGCCAAACAGCAGCGCCTGCAGCGCCAGCGCGACCGAAACCGCGATGGCCGCGGCCTCCGGGCCCAGCAGCAGCGCGATGAGCGCGCCGCCGACGGCGTGACCCGTGGTACCGCCGGGCAGCGGCACGTTGAACATCATAAGTAGGAAGGAGAATGCAGCGCAGATGCCCAGGAAAGCCATATGCTCGCGATCGAGCGTGGCGCGCACCTTCTTGATGCAGTGGACCCAAACGGGCACCATCGCCACCGCCATGACGGCATCGGTCTGCGGGGACAGATAATTATCTGGAATGTGCATGTACGCCTCCCGGTTATCGGCACACGGAATTGCAACGCCGCTTAAATCACCTTGCCAGTGTTACGTATTGTCAGATTCGTAACACGCCGCGGGCTATCATAGCAAAACGGCGCGCTGCCGACAAAGCAGCACGCCGTTATGTAATGCGCGTGTCATATATGCAGACTCAACGGTGCCTTATACCGAGCATAGCGGTCACGTAGGACTCGGCGGCAGCCACCGCTGACCCATACCCCAGCGCAAATCCTAGCCGCGAACCTCGCCGTTTACGCCCTTGCACACCTTGGTGACGATCTTCTGGTGCGCCTTTTCGACCTCTTCGCTGGTGAGCGTGTGGTCGTCGGAGCGATACGTAAGTGCGAAGGCCATGGACTTCTTGCCCGCACCGATGCGGATGGGATCGCGGTAGACGTCGAACAGGCGCACGCCCTCGAGCAGTTTGCCGCCGGCGCTGGTAATACGGCGCTCAAGATCCTCGCAGGTCACAGCGTTGTCGACCACGATAGCAAGGTCGTGCTCAACGGCAGGGTACTGCGAGAACTCGCGGTAGTTCTCCTGATTGCGGGCGCCCTTGATCAACTTGTCCAGATCGAGCTCAAAGGCAACGACGACCTCATCGATGCCCATCGCCTCGCGCGCCTCGGGGTGAATCTCGCCGACCCAGCCCAGTACGGTGCCGCCGGACAGAACCTCGGCCGCACGACCCGGCTGCAAGAAAGCGTAGCCCTCGCCCTCAACGGGACGGAAGCGAACCTTCTCGATGCGCAGCTGGGCGAGCAGCTCCTCGACAATGCCCTTGCCAAAGAAGAAGCGCAGCTTGCGGTACTTCATGTTCCAGGACTGCTCGCTCCACTGGCCCGAGAGCACGCCCGCCACGGACTTGGTCTCCTTGGGCAGGCTGGCATTCTCGCGACCGTGGAACAGGCTGCCGACCTCGTACAGGTGCACGTTGGGCGTACCGTGCGCCTCGTTGTAAGCCACGGACTGCAGCAGGCCCGGCAGCAGCGAACGACGCATCTCGGTCTGCTCGGCTACCAGCGGGTTCATGAGCACCACAGGGCAACCGCGGCCCTCGGTGGACATACCGATCTTCTCCAGGTCGCCCGGGGCGGCAAAGCCAAAAGTCGTGGTCTCGTTGAGGCCGCAGGCGCGCAGGATCTCGCCGACCTTGCGGGTGAGCTTCTGCTCGCGGGTCAGGCCGCCGATGTGGTTCTTGGCAGCCGGGATGGTCGCCGTCACACGGCCCATGCCCCACAGGCGCAGGACCTCCTCGATCAGGTCGATTTCGCGCGGCAGGTCGGGACGGAAGCTCGGCGGAGTGACCATAAAGTCCTCGCCGTCGCGCTCGACGGTGCAGCCCAGACGGGTGAGCGAACGCTCGATAAAGTCGGGCTCGATGTCGGCGCCGCAGATGGCGCGCACGCGGGCCAGGCGCAGCTTAATGCTGTCGATGGTCTTGGGCGCGGGGAAAACGTCGACGTAGCCGGGAGCAACCTCGCCGCCGGCAATCTCCTCGATGAGTGCGCAGGTAACGTTGGCGACATCCACGCAACCGGTCTCATCGACCTGGCGCTCAAAGCGAATGGAGGCGTCGGAGATCAGCGACAGATCGCGGCTGGTGTGCGAGGTGCGACCGGCGTTGAAGCAGGCGCTCTCGACCATCACGTCGACGGTATCGTCCTCGATCTCGGAATCCATGCCGCCCATAACGCCGGCCAGCGCCACGGGACGCTCGCCATCGGTGATGAGGCCCATGCCGGCGTCGAGCGTGCGCTCCTCGCCGTCGAGCGTCGTGAACTTCTCGTCCTGCTGGGCGGCGCGAACCACCACGCGGCGATGGCCATCGCGCTCGGCAAAGGTGTCCAGGTCAAAGGCGTGCAGCGGCTGACCGGTGAGCATCATCACGTAGTTGGTGATGTCGACGATGTTGTTGTGCGGGCGCACACCCAGGGCGTTAAGGCGCTTGACCATCCAGTCGGGCGAGGGTCCGACCTTCACGTTGCGCACGATGCGGGCGACGTAGCGGTCGCACAGGCCCTCGTCGGCGATCTCGACGGAAAGCTCGTCGTCGGTCGCGCGGCCGGTCTCGGCCTTGATGGCGGGCAGCTCAACGTGGAAATCGCGGTCGAAAATGGCGCCGGTCTCGCGAGCCATGCCGATCATGGACAGGCAGTCGGGACGGTTGGGCGTGATCTCGCAGTCGAGCACGGTGTCGCTCGAGCCCACGTACTCGGCAAACGGCATGCCGCAGGGCGTATCCACGGGCAGGATCATGATGCCGGAGTGGTCGCCGCCCAGGCCGAGCTCGCGCGCGGAGCAGTTCATGCCCATGGACACGACGCCGCGAAGCTTGCTCTTCTTGATCTTGACGTCGCCGGGCAGGACAGCGCCAATCATGGCCGTGACGATGTGGTCGCCGGCCTCGAAGTTCTGCGCGCCACAGACGATCTGCAGCGGAGCGGGGTTGCCGTCGGCGTCGAGGTTCTTGTCACCCACGTCGACCGAGCACACATACATATGGTCGCTATCGGGGTGCGGGGTCTTGGTGAGCACCTTGGCGGTCACCACGTGGTCGAAGGACTCGCCCACGGTGTCGATCGCCTCGACCTCGGTGCCGGTACGGATATATTCGTCCGAAAGGGTCTTGGGATCCTCCGGAATATCGATCATGGTCTTGAGCCAGTCGTAAGAAACGCGCAT
>CALGKS010000385.1 GCA_937930475.1 uncultured Collinsella sp.
CTTCGGATGTCAGCGTCGCCCGTAGCGCGCTTTGCCAAAGCCGCGCCGCCTCCAAAGCGGAAGGAGAAAGTGCATCGAATCGCTCGGCCTGTCCATCGGTATCATGCGCGCTGGGGCTCACAGAGACGGTATCTCGGTCGATGCTCCCCGTAGCCAAAGACAAAACCGGTGCATCCGGAAGCTCGCAAGCGTAGTAGCCACGCCGCGGCTTTGAACAAATATAGCCCTCGGCAAGTAGCTGGCTATATGCATTCTCGATGGTAATGACACTGATTCCCAGATGACTGGCAAAGGCGCGCTTAGACGGCAGATGCTCCCCCGCCGCAATGCGTCCAGCTACGATATCATCTCGAATTTGCTGGTAAACATACTCATAGAGCGATGCTTCGCCGCGTTTTTCCAAATTGTAGTCAAGCACGAGCCTATCACCTGACCTTATCGAATCATTCAATCTGGTATTAGTCTGGTCTTGTTATTATCTCGAAAACTGAGTATTTCGCCATACCCAGCTCCCCGATAGGATGTTCCGTCAAGCAATGCACATGCCAACCAAGGGAGCAACAATGGCAGAACAGACCAGCAAGGCCGATCGCGTCAAACTCAATCGCGAGCTCGCGCAGATGCTCAAGGGCGGCGTCATCATGGACGTCACCACGCCCGAGCAGGCACGTATCGCCGAGGAGGCAGGCGCCTGCGCCGTCATGGCTCTCGAGCGCATCCCAGCCGACATCCGCGCCGCCGGCGGCGTGTCGCGCATGAGTGACCCCAAGATGATCAAGGGCATTCAAGAGGCCGTCTCCATCCCCGTCATGGCCAAGTGCCGCATCGGTCACATCGTCGAGGCGCAGGTCCTTCAGGCCATCGAGATCGACTACATCGATGAGTCCGAGGTTCTCTCCCCCGCCGACGATGTCTACCACATCGATAAAACCCAGTTTGACGTCCCGTTTGTCTGCGGTGCCCGTGACCTGGGCGAGGCGCTGCGCCGCGTCGCCGAGGGCGCCACGATGATCCGTACCAAGGGCGAGCCGGGCACGGGCGACGTCGTTCAGGCCGTGCGCCACATGCGCAAGATCCAAAAGCAGATCCGCGACGTTGTGGCTCTGCGCGACGATGAGCTCTTTGAGGCGGCCAAGCAGCTGCAGGTTCCGGTCGAGCTGGTGCGCGAAGTCCACGCTACGGGCAAGCTTCCCGTC
>CALGKS010000386.1 GCA_937930475.1 uncultured Collinsella sp.
CCACCGTACACATGGATATCCTTGGCGCGGAAGTCGATGGTCTCGACCTCGGGGGTCTCGCCGGCGCTGCGGTAGGCAAAGACGCCCTCGATGCCGCTCTCCCAGGCCTCCTGGAGCTCGGCGAGCTCGATGACCTCGGAGCCGGTGTCGATGACATAGCCCTCGACGGTGGTACCCAGGGGCTCGACGACAACGCCGTCGGCGACCTCGGGCAGCTCGGCGTCCTCGGCGAGCTCGACGATAAAGCTGCCGTAGAGCGGGGTGAAGAGGCTCTCCACGTCCACATCCTCGGCAAGCTCGATGCCGATCTGGTTGCCGACGCACATCTTAAAGAGGCTCTCGGCGCCACAGCCGTAGCCGGGCGTGGAGACGGCCAGGGCGTCGCCGGTAGCAGTGAGCGCCTCGACGGCGTCAAACGCGGCGAGCAGCTGGTGGGCATCGGGGCGGTAGTCCTCGCCGTAGGTGGCGGGGGCGATGCGGACGACGCGGTGCGTCAGGCCCTTGAACTCAGGGGAGACGGCGCGCGCCGCGCGGCCCACGGCAACAGCGAAGCTGATCAGAGTCGGCGGAACGTTGAGCTCGCCGGCCTCGTCCTCAAACGAGCCGCTCATGGAATCCTTGCCGCCGATGGCGCCGGCACCCAGGTCGACCTGGGCCATGAGGGCACCCAGGACGGCAGCCATGGGCTTGCCCCAGCGCTCGGCCTCGGTGCGCAGACGCTCGAAGTACTCCTGGAAGGAGAGGTAGGCGCGCTTGTGCTCAAAGCCGGCAGCCACGAGCTTGGCGATGGACTCGACCACGGACAGGTAGGCGCCAGCAAACTGGTCGGCCTCCATCAGATAGGGGTTAAAGCCCCATGCCATAGCGCTCGCCGTGGTGGTCTCGCCGTCCACGGGGAACTTGGCGACCATGGCCGAGCTCGGGGTGAGCTGCGTCTTGCCGCCAAAGGGCATGAGCACGGTTGCGGCACCGATGGTGGAGTCGAAGCGCTCGGAAAGGCCCTTGTTGGAGGCAACGTTGAGGTCGGTGACAAGCGAGGTCATGCGCTCGGCAAGCGTGGTGCCGGCCCAGCTGGGCTGCCACACGCTGCGGGCACAGACGTGGGCGACCTGGTGCTTGGGCGCGCCGTTGGAGTTGAGGAACTCGCGGGATAGGTCGACGATGGCGACACCGTTCCAGGCCATGCGCATGCGCGGCTCGGCGGTAACCTCGGCGATAACGGTCGCCTCCAGGTTTTCCTCGGCGGCGTAGCCCATGAACTCCTCGACGTCACCGTCGGCGACGGCGCAGGCCATGCGCTCCTGGGACTCGGAAATGGCGAGCTCGGTGCCGTCCAGGCCGTCGTACTTCTTGGTCACGGTGTCCAGGTCCTGTCTCTTATACACATCTGACGCTGCCGACGATCTACTCTGTGTAG
>CALGKS010000387.1 GCA_937930475.1 uncultured Collinsella sp.
TCGACGGGCTCCCAGGTCAGGGTGACCTCGCCGTCGCCTGTCGCCTCCGCCCTGGGGGCGGGCGCCGACGGGTCGGAGGGGGCCGCGGAGACCAGATCGGAGTCGGAGAAGGAGGTCCACCTGCCGTAGACGCAGGCCTGCACCAGGAACCGGTAACTCTTCCCGTTGGACAGCCCGGAGGCCTTGAAGGACTCACCGGAGCAGGAGGTCGTCAGGGTACGGTAGCCGGACCCGTTCCGGTAGGCCACGGCGTACCTCGTGGCTCCGGGCACGCGGCCCCACGACAGCTCGACGCTGCCGTCGCCGGCGGTCGCCGAGGGCGCGGGCTTCACGGTGCCCTCGGGCCTGCAGCGCACGAGGCTGGCGGGGCCGAAGGAGGACCAGCGGCCGTTCACGTAGGCCTGCACGAGGAAGTCGTGGTCGTATCCGTTGGGCAGGTCGGTGGCGGTGTAGGACGTCCCGGTGAGGGACTTGGTGAAGGTGGCGTAGGTGCCGTTGGAGAAGGCCTCCGCAACGGCGTAGCGCTCGGCGCCCTCGACGGGCTCCCAGGTCAGGGTGACCTCGCCGTCGCCTGTCGCCTCCGCCCTGGCGGCGGGCGCCGACGGGTCGGAGGGGGCCGCGGAAGGAATTATCGCAACCTGATGAGTAGCGTGAAGGACCGAATCCTCAGAATAAGCAGGACAATAGCTATTTAAAACAAGGAGTAGAGTAATTGGTAAAGCCAACAATAGTCGTTTCATACTACCCTCCGTACTGCAGATGTCTTAAATCATGATAGCGAATGGAGAGAATTAAACGAGGTTGATCAGCTCAACGGTATCATTTATTGCCGAATATAAACTAGCAATCGAGTCGATAAGAAGCGATACATCGCATCAGGTGTTATCTCATATTTAATTACTCAAATATACAATTAACCAATCAATCCCTCAATCAACCGTACCGTCTTAAGATACGAATGAGGACGATCAAACTGCTCCTCTGCGATGGCGCGCGCCCTCTCCCCCATCCGCGCACGACGTTGCGGATCATCAATAAGGTCAACAAGGACCTCTGCCATTCCCTCGGCATCTCCGGGCTTAACGTTTACGCCAAAACCATCAGCCTCAACCTTTGCCCTAAACTCCTTGCTGCACGAGGTATTGACCATAGGCTTTCCGGCGGCAAGATAATCACCGATCTTGGTCACGATGCTCTGAGCGGCTTTTTCCACCAGCGAGTTGATTGTAATGTCGCTCTTGGAAAGCCATGCAGCCATTTGGCTATAAGGCAAATAGCCATGGAACACGACCTCGGCACCGCTAGAATGCGCTGCAGCCTTAAGATTGTCGCGCTCTGAGCCATCGCCCAAGATTTGCAGCTTAGCCTCGGGGTGAGTTTTCTGCACTATCGCCATGGCCCTGACCAATGTCTCCAGGTCATAGCACGCGCTTAATGTACCTGCGTAAGAAACCCAAATGTCACCAGTGGGCTTATCAATTTGCGAAGCATGCACAGTAACGCCGGCATCAAACTCGCAAAGCCGGTTTCCAACATAAACTGTTTCGCTCGGTATGCCAGAACGGGCGTCGCGCAAACCACGCTCTCGATACTCATCCGAAGTTCCTACCACGGCATCAGCCATCTGATAGACAGCCTTTGCCTGTCTATAAAACGGCGCAAAAAGGATGTCGGAAAAAACAGGAACGTCAAGCGCCACACGGAACGCCTCGGGCCAAAGGTCATTAACATCGACCACAAATGGAATATTAAACTTATGGGCTGCCTTGCCAATCTCCCTAGCCACATCATTGGGTGGAATCTGACAATAAATTAAATCGTAGTCGTGATGCTCATCGAAATACTTCGACACCCGCTTGGCAACGACGTGATGAGCCCAGATGCGCTGAGGGCACATGTTCTTGGGGTAAAACGGCTCCTCAATAAACCGAATTGTATAGGCGTCGGTCCCGGCATCAAAGTGCTCAACGTCACGTTGACGTTTTTCCCAATGCTGAAATCCCGAAGTAATAAAATCGACATCATAGCCATGTTCATGCAGCAACGTTGCAAGATATACATAGCGCGTTGCGCCCTTAACCTCATTGCCAAGCTTGGCATCTTGCGTATAGATAGCAATTCGCTTCTTATCTGTCATATCACTAATCCACTCTCACAGCTTTGTTAGGCACTCGTTTTATCGCGGCGCTCCCCTTTTTCGGCAGCTCGACGATTGCCAAACAAGCCGATACGCGAGAAAGCGAACCCAAAACCATTAGTGCGTAACGAATAGACGAACTCCGAGGCAAGATAGGCAACATATGCCGCTTTATTGGCTGAAACAACCACACCGGTGAGCTGAGAGTATGTCTGCTTAAATGCGCCGCTGATGTGTGACATTCCCGAGACGATCTCCGGGTTCATGCGCTTAAACAATGTCGCACAGCGAGTCTTGAGTGCCGGATCATCAAAGGCTCCTTGCTCAACAAGTCCGCCAACATACCTAAAACCAATGGTATAGAAAGACTCAAGAATCCCCTTGTCGGAAATATTAAGTTCATCAACGATATCTGCCATATCATTCCAGCGAACAATAGGGAGATCGCTTGCTTTTTTAGCCGAAGACGACGTAGGGAGATCCTCGCGGTAGCAATAAAACGAATCATCGGTATACACAATCGAGCGAGCCTGAGCAAGCGTTTGAATCAAGAAGGGATTGTCCACCCATCCTGCACCGGGCACCTCTTTAAAGCGAATGCCAAACTCGTCCAAAAACGAACGCTTGTAAATTGCACTCCAAATGGAAGGGTGATGCTGGATCAAGCGAGGATTATCCCGCAACGTAAACGGCTGTTTCTTTGTATTAATTCGCTTGTAATAGGCGCAGTGACACACGTTCTCCTGTGGAGTACCGGGCATACACACACGCCAATATGCCGACTTCACAACATCGGGTTCTCCGTATGCATGGGCAAGATCCATCAGTCTTGTATACATACCAGGCTTAAGGTAATCATCGGGCTCGACAATGGCAATGTATGCACCTCGAGACTCCTCAATACCACGATTGACCGTAGCGCCATACCCCTGGTTCGGCTTATCAATAACGCGAATTCGGGAATCATTTTTCTCGTGACGCCTCATGATTTCCAATGAGTTGTCAGTCGAGCCATCATTAAGAACAATGACCTCAAGCGATGTGAAGTCGTCGGCCTCGATGCTCGTCAGGCACTGATCGAGAAACTGTGACGTATTAAAACACGGGACAATAACTGAGACCTCTATACGCTCATCAGAATGCAAATTGCTCGGCACTTAAACCCCTTTGGGAACGCAAATCAGAACTGCTTAATCCTAGCACAGCGATATTAGCCGCTAAAAAACTGCTCAACCGCCCGCCCCTACAGCCGCTGGCACACTACGGACACGTGCTGCCCGTCAAAGCCAAAGCCCCAGCGCATGCGACCCACGCCGGGTCGCGGCACGCGAATCTCGTCGATACCGTCGCGTTCGATGTCGAGCAGCGCCTGAACCGCCAACAGCTCCAGACCCAGGGCATCCACGTCGGGGTCATACATCATGTTCATAGTGACAAGCGGACGTTCGTCGAGCATGCCGAGGGTATCGGCCACATCGAGCATCCTTCCCGTAGGGAACACCTGAATATCCCAGCGATCCGCCCCACGCTTTCGATTGGATGACGGATTGGCATACCCCGGCATACCAAAGCAGAGTCCTTGCAACAGCAGGTGGCATGGCAACGGCGAATCCATCTCGACCGCGCCGACTCCCGCGTCACCTAGAATTCGACGCAGCGTCTGCCTCACCGCGTCTTCGTTACCGCGACATAGCCCGTCACGAAACGCATCGACGTCCCGCACATCCTCGGCGGCGCACTCAAACCATTCAATAATCACGAGACGCACCGCCTGACGAAGCTCGCCATTGGGCAGTCGCAGAGCACGGGAGCGAGCGCCGTTTCCCGGTTCCTCGACCATATCCGTCGTTAAGAAGCCGGACAGGTATAACGCGGTCCACAGGTCATCGTCAGTCGAGGCAACCGACCCGACGGCACCCATCCGAAGCGGAACTTCAACGCATCCATGCGGTTCAAGTAAATCGAACAGAGTCGAAAGCCTCTCGAGATTCCAATCACCAACCGCCCTGCTCAGGCTATCAGCGTATCCATACAGGTCAGCCCGCACCGGCGGCGTGCAACCGCGGTTCAAGAAATCGATCACGCGCGCCGGACTCGAGCAATAAAACCTGCCAAATCGGTATCCCTCGAACCATTCACGCGCGTCATCCAGGAATTCCCCGCGTCCAGCATGGCCTAGCAGAGCCTGAACCTCGTCATCCGAAAAGCCAAACCACCGGTCACACCACGTCGAGAGCGGCGTCGACAGACAATACGAGCAGCCGCGCGAAGAAAGTGCCATCTCGGCAGGGGCGGGACACTCCCCCATCAGGCACGTCAACCGTAGCGAATGGCCCGCGGAGGCAATGGCATCGAAAAGCACACGGTCGAGTAACTCTGCCGGGTCGACGCCAAAAGTGCCCCTCACACTCGAACTGCCCAACCACGCCGCGTCGTACCCATCAACGAGCAGCACAACCTGTTCGTCGCAAGCCATCTCCAGCAGCTCAATGAGAACGCCAAGCACCGAGTTGACCTCATCTGCACTTGCCACGCCACGCGCAACGCGCTCGACGTGGCGCATCTTATCTCGTGGTAAATCCGGAGCCTCCAAAAGCGTCAACAAGCGAGCGCACTCACCCGAGAGAGCGTCACGCACGACGCCGACGACGTTGGCACCGCACCTCGCGACGCCAGAAAAGTCCAGCGATATCACAGGGTAGCAGGCAAACTCATCCCGATAGCGCCCGCCGCCCGCATCCCAAATCTGGGAACCAGCAAACAGGCCCCGATCGACCTGCCCGACCGTGGATCGCTCCAGAAAAGCCTTAAGCATCGACAGGTTCATGCTCTTTCCAAAGCCTTCGGGCCGGCAACACGCCACAACGGAAGCATCAGCATCCAAGACATCGGCAATAAACATCGTCTTGTCGACTAACACGCATCGATCCATGGCCTCGGCAAAGTCATGTTCGCCGACCGGCAGTGCCCCGTTACCCGAGCGGTTGATCAACTCTACGCCATAGTAGGCAGCATCACCATAAATCGCCTGTTCAGACACCGTAACTTCTCCCTAAAACGCAGCACGATGCCCATTGTATCGAGTAACTCGACCGCAATTATGCCGTCATGCAGACGTTTCGGGCAACGGTAGCAACATGGGGCGTGAGGGAGCATAACTAATCGTTGCACAACAAAACGGGGCCCGATGCAGTTGCACCGGACCCCGCCCCGACTCTAAAGGTATTCGGCAACCGAGAAACTACTCCTCGGAACCGCCCTCACCAGCAGCCTTGTTCTGCTGATCAAGCTTGTGCTTGCCACTCACAATGGACGTGGCGCCAAGCGTCGCCAAGCTTGCACTGGCAAGGCTCGCCATCACGATGAGGTCGCCCGTCTTAGGCATATTGCCACCCGAGGCCTTGGTCGTCGTAGTCGTCGTGGTGGTCGTAGCGCCACCCTTGTCACCGGACTTCTGAGCATCGGCGTCGGACTGTTTTGCACCCGCATTGGCGGAAGCATCAGCGGCGCTGTCGACATTAGAGCCGGAGCCCTGCTCAGACGCTCCCTCATCAGAAGAAGAGCCGCCGTTAACGCCCGCCATCAAAGACGAGCCCAACATGGAGCCAAGCTGCTCGCCGGCAGAAGGCTTGTTTTCCTTCGAGGAATCGCCGGTGATGGAGCCCTCGCTCGAACCGCCCTCAGAAGCATCGGAGCCAGAACCGTTAGAGGACCCAGCATCGGCAGAGGAATCACCAGCGCCGTTAGAAGCGCCCGTATCGGTAGAGCCAGAAGTCGAGCCGCCCTCAGCGCCGTCAGAGCCAGAAGTCGACGAACCACCAGAGGCATCGCCGGCAGCAGTACCACCAGACGTAGCCCCGCCGTTACCGGCATCATCGCTGCCCGTATCAGTCGAGGGCGCATCGGTATCGCCGCTATCGCCCGCATCGCCATCCGTACCAGGTGTCGGTGCGGCGGGAGCAGCCGGCGCCATGCTCGGACCAGGCTCCGGCTCAGGCTCAGGATCGGGCTCCACAGGAGTTGCCGCAGCAGCCTCGTCCTCAGCAATGTAGACCAGGCAGTCCTTGAGCTCGTTTTTATAGCGATTCTTCCATCCCTCATGGTACTGAGGCTGACTCGAATACTTGCGCGCCACGTTATCAACAACGCTGTTCGAAAGCGCCGTCACAAACTCGCGGTCCGTCATGCTGTTGGAAAGATTCGCCCAACGGAAAAAGTCCTGACATCCACCCGTGCCGCACATATTGGTAATGCTCCACACCATGCCCTTGACGCAATCGGCACGACCGGAAATATCAATGCCCAGAGCGTTCTTAAGCCACGACTCGGTCACCGCATAGTAGGAGTTGTACGCATAGGCATCCTGCAGCGCCGAGAACTCAACCGGATCGGTGTTGTAAGCACCCAGGAAGGCATCCTGCGCGATGTGACCCAGCTCGGTGAGCTGGCCGTTCGCATACATGGGGTTGCTTCCGTTGGAAATCTCGCCACCACGGTCAATCGCGTCCTTAAGCATGCTGTACTTAGCAGAGTCGTAGTTATAGACCTGCTTCATAAACGGAATGAGCGACCAACGACGGTCGAACTGGTAATAACCCAGCGCGTTATAGCCGTCGCCATACGAAAAACCCTGGTTATAGTTGCCATGGCTCTCATATTTGGTGAAGTACTTCATCTCGTCGGTCACGTTGACAAACGAAACACCCTGAACCGACCTCAGCACGCCCGAGAAGGACTGCTGGGTGTAGAGGCCCTTATCGATATCGGTGGCATCCGAGGCAACGCCCGGCGTGGGCTCCTCGGCTATAGCGGTTGCGGGTGCGGCAACGGCGCCAAACGAAAGCGCCAGCGTCAGGCCCGCAACAATCGCGGAATGCTTGGGTTGCATACATCCTCCCTGCATTGGTGTGGTTAAAGTGCAGTTTGCAAAGATGGATTCAGTATTACAGCTCCCCGTTTGTTGCACAACAACCCATCGGTAAACGGCAACAACCCTCCGCGAAATCTTAAGGATTTAGACGAATTGGTCGTCAGGGGCCAAAAGAAGCTCGCCGTAGCGCTCCAACAGCCCGTCTCTCAGCTGACAAAAAGCAGGGATATAAACGTTCAGGATGCGCTGGATCAAATCCTGCGCCAGCTTGTTGTCATAAATATGAACGTTCGTATTGCGATCTCTGAGCATATCCAGCCAAGCGGCCTCATCAATGAAGTCGTAGAACCGGTAGGCTTCCTTCAGAATAGCTCGAGGCGATCCCGACGCAGCAAGCGTAGCGCCCTCATACTCGAGCAGACGCTTTAGGAGCTTCCAGCTCAACTCAAACTGGAGATTGAACTTATTGATCAGTCCGCTTTGAACAAAATCGTTGTTGAGATCCTGATTGGGCGCATCCTCAAGATTCGCTAAGGCACTGGCAAAGTTCTCATACTTTTTCATACAGGATCACACCATCCCTAACAATTTCGTCGAGTAACGACTGCGACAACGACCCATCGAGATTGACTGCGTCTACATCCAAAAGGGTATCAAGATGCTCGTCAATCAGATATGAGAAACGCCTGAAATCCCGACAGCCCGCTACGGCAATATCGATATCGCTCTTAGGCAAATTGTCACCTCGAGCGCGAGACCCAAATAGCACAACTTTTTCGGCGCCGCAATCACGTGCAAACGAAACGATCTGTTGGTACACGTTGTCGATCCGTCCCATTTGCAGCCCTACAGCTTAATGTCGAAGTGGATCTCGGGGACGGCGGCTAGGTCGGCCAGCGTCACGCCGTCGACGTACTTTTCGATTACATCGTCCAGGCCGCGCCAGAACTTGACGGTCGAGCACAGATCGCTACGGGTGCAGCTGTTGTCAATGCCGTCGCACGCCACCGGGGCAGTGCTGCCCTCGACGGCGCGCAGGATGTCGCCGGCACGCACCTCGGCCGGGTCCTTGGCCATCATGTAGCCGCCGCCCTTGCCGCGCACGCTCTTAAGCAGGCCCGCCTTCATAAGCGGACGAACCAGCTGCTCCAGATATTTCTGCGAAATGCGCTCGCGGTCGGCAACCTCGCGCAGGGCAATCTTGCCCTCGGCGTCACCGAGCGCTGCAATATAAATCATCAAACGGAGGGCATAGCGGCCCTTAGAAGAAATGAGCATACCTACCCTTCCATAACGCTGGGGACAAGCACTACCGATGAATTTGTCCCACAATCTAAAAAGTCGAGTGGATTAGTCGGGTTTTCCCTTGACTAACGCCGAACCCATAGTAACTTTATTCCGAGAAGATTCCTAGGGTTTAGTACACCCATGAGTACACCATATACAGAGAGGGACAGCATGAGTGCAAATCCGCTGCTTTCCATCGAAGGTCTGACCGCCTCCGTGGACGAGAAGACCATCCTCCACAACGTCAACCTCAACGTCGCCGCCGGCGAGACCCATGTGCTGATGGGCCCCAACGGCGCCGGCAAATCCACCCTCGGCCACCTGGTCATGGGCGACCCAGTCTACACCGTGCAGGACGGCCGCATCGTCTTTGATGGCCAAGACATCACCGAGCTCACCACCGACAAGCGCTCCCGCGCCGGCCTGTTCCTGAGCTTCCAGGCCCCGGTCGAGATCCCGGGCGTGCCGCTGTCGAGCTTTTTGCGCGCCAGCATCGCCGGCCGCCCCGGCCTGGAGATGAAGGGCAAGGAGTTCCGCCGTCGCGTAAAGGAGCTCGCGGCCGAGCTCAACATGGACACCGCCTACCTCAACCGCGAGCTGGGCGTGGGCTTCTCGGGCGGCGAGAAGAAGAAGGTCGAGATGCTCCAGCTCCTGCTGCTGCAGCCCAAGCTCGCCATCTTGGACGAGACCGACTCCGGCCTGGACGTCGACGCCCTGTCCACCGTCAGCCACGGCATGGACGCCTACCGCAAGAGCTGCGACGGCTCCATGCTCATCATCACGCACAACACGCGCATCCTGGAGCACCTGGATGTCGACCGCGTCCACGTTATGGTCAAGGGCCACATCGTGCGCGAGGACGACGCCTCGCTGATCCCCTGGATCGACAAGAACGGCTTTGAGACCTTCGAGCGCGAGGCCGCCGAGCAGCGCGCACAGGCCGAGGCTGCCGCTGCCGAGCAGGCGTAAAGGGGCGAAGCAATGACCAAGAACCGCACCGAGGTCGCGGACATCGACCGCAGCCTCTACGACTTCACCTATGGCGAGGAGGGATTCGAGCGCCTCGACGCCGGCATCACGCCCGACATCGTACGCGAGATCAGCGCCAAGAAGGACGAGCCGCAGTGGATGCTCGACCTGCGCCTCAAGTCCCTCGAGATCTTTAACCGTTTCCCGGATCCGACGTGGGGCCCCTCCATCGAGGGCCTGGACATGGACAACATCGTCACCTACGTCAAGCCCAACACCGACCAAAAGCACGACTGGGAGTCGGTGCCCGACGACATCAAGAACACTTTTGAGCGCCTGGGCATTCCCGAGGCCGAGCGCAGCTACCTGGCGGGCGTCGGCGCGCAGTACGACTCCGAGCTCGTCTACCACAACATGCAGGACACCGCGTCCAAGATGGGTATCGTCTACTCCGGCATTGAGGAGGCCCTGCACGACCCGCAGTGGGAGCCGCTCATCCACGAGAAGTTTATGACGCTCATCCCGCCCACCGACCACAAGTTTGCGGCCCTGCACGGTGCCGTGTGGTCGGGCGGTTCGTTTGTCTACGTGCCCAAGGGTACCAAGCTCGACTTCCCGCTGCAGAGCTACTTCCGCCTCAACGCCAAGGGCGCCGGCCAGTTTGAGCACACGCTCATCATCGTCGAGGACGACGCCGACCTGCACTTTATCGAGGGCTGCTCCGCGCCCAAGTACAACGTGGCCAACCTCCACGCCGGCGCTGTGGAGCTCTTTGTGGGCAAGCGCGCGCACCTGCGCTACTCGACCATCGAAAACTGGTCCAAAAACATGTACAACCTCAACACCAAGCGTGCGCGCGTGGACGAGGATGGCGACATCGAGTGGATCAGCGGCTCCTTCGGTAGCCACGTGGGTTATCTCTACCCCATGAGCGTGCTCAACGGCCGTCGCGCCCGCTCGAGCTTTACCGGCATCACCTTTGCCGGCGCCGGCCAGAACCTCGATACCGGCTGCAAAGTCGTGCTCAACGCGCCCGAGACCTCAGCGACCGTCGAGACCAAGGGCATCTCCAAGAGCGGCGGCATCCAGACCTTCCGTAGCTCCATCGTGGCCACGCCCAAGGCCGAGGGCTCCAAGGCAACCGTGAGCTGCCAGTCGCTGATGCTCGACGACCAGAGCCGCTCCGATACCATCCCCGCCATGGACATCCGTGCCAAGAACGTCGACATCGGCCACGAGGCAACTATCGGCCGCATCGGCGACGACAAGGTGTTCTACCTGATGAGCCGCGGCATCCCGGAGGAAGAGGCCCGCACCATGATCGTCAACGGCTTTGCCAACCCGGTCTCCAAGGAGCTGCCGCTGGAGTACGCCGTCGAGATGAACAACCTGATCAAGCTCGAGATGGAAGGAGCGATCGGATAATGAAACAGGAAACCACTATGCCGAACGCATTTACATCATCCGAGCTTCTGCAGTGCGACGTATCGGGAGCGACGAGCCCGACGACGCGTACTAAAGGTACGCGAGGAGGGTCGGAGCCCCGAGACGGCGTGCTGCAGGAGATCGGGGGCGTGAATGCGATGCCGGCTGCAACTTGGGGTTGGCTCAAGATGAACCAGACCAAGCTCGAGCTTTCGGACGAGCTTGTCACCGCTCCCGCCGAGGCCGTTGAGGTCGAGGGCCTGGACGAGCAGTTTGCCGGTACGGCCGACGCCTTCGACACCGCTATGGACGCCATGGCCGAGCGCTTCCCCGAGCGCCGTGCCTCCGCCCCTGGTGATGCCGCCGATCGCGCCCGCATCACGCCCGAGACTGAGCTCGACGTACCCGCCACCTCCGTCTACCAGGCCGGTGCCATCAAGCTCGAGGAGGAGCTCTCCCCCGCCGAGGCCTTCGAGACCGGCATGGGCGAGGCCGCCTACGCCTATCTGACCGACCACGCTACCAAGCGCATTGTCATCGATGTGCCCGCATACAGCCACGCCACGGCCACCGTGCGCGTAAGCGGCGTCGACGCAGCGGCTGCGATTGCCGCTATCGACGTCGTCGCCCGCCCGCAGGCAACGCTCGACCTGAACATTGCCCTTGACTCCCCCGTTATCGGCGAGGGCGTCGTGGGCTCCGTACTGCGCGTGTGCGCCTACGAGTACGCCACCGTCAACGTGACCTGCACGCAGACGCTCGACGACAGCTGGATTGCCCTCGACGACACTGGCCTGTTCCTGGACGAGGGCGCGCGCATCAACGTGCAGCACACCGTCCTGGGTGCCGGTGCCAGCGCCACCGGCCTTGCCGGCGACCTGTTGGGCGACACCGCCAAGGTCACCGTCGATACCGACTACCTGGGCGCCCGCGAGCAGGTGCGCGACTTTAACTACGAGCTGCGTCACCGCGGTCGCAAGACCGAGTGCGAGATCGACGCCAACGGCGTGCTGACCGGCACGTCCAAGAAGGTCTACCGCGGAACCATCGACCTCGTGCACGGCTGCAAGGGCGCCACCGGCACCGAGCGCGAAACGGTGCTTTTGGCCAACAAGGGCGTCGACAACAAGACCGTCCCCGTCATCCTATGCGACGAGGACGACGTCGCTGGCAACCACGGCGCCACCATCGGCCACGTCCGCGACGAGCAGCTGTTCTACCTCGCCTGCCGCGGCCTTGACCAAAATGCCGCCGAGGACCTGTTCATCCGCGCCAAGCTGGAGGACGCCGCGCTTTCCGCCAACGATGAGCGCACCCGCGCTGCCGTCGTCCGCCTGGGCAACAACCTGATCGACAACTTTGAAGAGGAGCTCGCATGATCGATACCGAGCACGTTAAATGCGATACCTGTACCGCACCGGAGCCCATGGAGCTCGACGCCAGTGACGAGGCTTCGCGCGGCTGGCCCACCGTGGACATCGAGACGAATCCCTACAAGGCGCAGTTCCCGCTGTTCCAGCAGCATCCCGAGATCGCCTTCCTCGATAGTGCCGCCACCGCGCAGCGCCCCGCCTGCGTGCTCGACGCCGAGCGCGACTTCTACCAGCGCATGAACGCCAACCCCCTGCGCGGCTTGTACTCGCTGTCCGTCGAGGCCACCGATGCCATCGCCAAGGTCCGCCAGCAGATCGCCGACCTCATCGGCGCCTCCCAGGCCAACGAGGTCGTCTTCACCCGCAACACGAGCGAGTCGCTCAACCTGGTCGCCAAGAGCTTTGCGCCCACGGTGCTGGAGCCCGGCGACGAGGTCGTTATCACCATCATGGAGCACCACTCCAACCTGATCCCGTGGCAGCAGGTCTGCCGCGAGACCGGTGCCAAGCTCGTCTACCTCTACCCCACCAAGACCGGCCAGCTCACCACCGAGGAAGTGCTTGCCAAGGTGGGCCCCAAGACCAAGATCTTGGCCGTGGGTCAGGTCTCTAACGTTCTGGGCGTCGAGAATCCGGTCAAGAACCTCGGCAAGCTCGTACACAAGTACGGCGGCTATCTGGTCGTCGACGGCGCGCAGTCGCTGCCGCACATGCCGGTCGATGTGGCCGACCTGGGAGCCGACTTCTTTGCCTTTAGCGCACACAAGGCCATGGGTCCCATGGGCATCGGCGTGCTGTGGGGCAAGATGGACCTGCTCAACGCCATGCCGCCCATGCTCACCGGCGGCGAAATGATCGATTCGGTCACCGAGCAGGACGCCGTCTGGGCACCCGTCCCCGAAAAATTCGAGGCAGGCACGCAGGACGCCGCCGGCATCTTCGCCACAGGTGCCGCCCTCGACTACCTCGTCAACACAGTGGGTTACGAAAACATCCAGGACCGCGAGCAGGCACTCGTCCATTACCTGATGGGCGAGCTCATGCAGCTCGACTTTGTCCAGATCATCGGCTCCATCTATTGGGACAACCACCACGGCGTTGTAAGCTTTAACGTCAAGGGCATCCATCCGCACGATGTCGCGAGCATTATGGACATGGACGGCGTCTGCATCCGCGCCGGTCACCACTGCGCGCAGCCGCTGCTCACCTGGCTGGGCGTCGAAAATCTTGCCTGCTGCCGCGCCAGCGTGGCCTTCTACAACGACAAGGCCGATATCGATAAGTTCATCGCCGGCCTGCATCACGTTTGGAGCACGTTCAATGGGTAATCTGTACACCTCCACCACGTTTATGGAGCACAACTCGCACCCTGACTACAAGTACCCGATGGACGCTCCCACGCACGAGCACGACGGTATCAACCCCAGCTGCGGTGACGAGCTCACCTTGCAGCTGCGTGTCGAGAACGGCGTTATCGAGGAGGCCTCATTTACCGGCCACGGCTGCGCCATCAGCCAGGCCAGCGCCGATATCATGGCCGACCTCATCACCGGCGAGACGGTCGAGGAGGCACGCCGCCTGGCCGGGCTTTTCCTGGCCATGATCCGCGGCGAGCAGCTCTCCGAGGAAGACCTGGAAGATCTGGACGAGGCCGCCCAACTCCAGGACATCTCGCACATGCCTGCCCGCGTCAAGTGCGCCGAGCTCGCCTGGCGCACCCTCGACGGTATGCTCGAGGGGCAAGCTAACCAGTAGCGGATGCCCCGAATCCAAGGATTTTGATTGCCGAGCCGCCCGATACGGGCGGCTCGGCTTTTTCATAACGAGCGCGGATACACAGTCCGCGCGTCCGGCACCCCGTCTGTCATTTATCGCACGGCCAACCGCGAACACGAGCGTTTTCCACCGTACTAAAGCTTGTGACAGGACCACGGGCACGCCAGGCAATGTCCCAAGCCTCGTCTTACTGGGCTCCGGCTCGCCTCACGCCTGCCGCAGATGGGTCCCATAGGGTGCGGCGTGCATTTTTGCGAATATTCAGCACGCCAAGCCGTGTGTATACGCATTGGAAGCGTTAATCAACATCTCCAGTGGCCTTTATATTGCGTTTTAGAACAAGAATCGTGGTCTCAGGGGCGCAAACATGAGCTTCGGGAGCGCATCGGCAGGCATAAATAGCTTCAGAGCCCGTATGTTGCAAAATTGCGGCGGTGCCGACAGTACCACGATGCAGAAAACTCCGCCTTTTGCACGGCGCAGACGGGGGTAGGTACGGGCAAAACCGAGCTAAGGCGTTATTTTATGCATAACGGCGTCTGTTCTATGCAAATTAAGAAGCGCAGTTACCGTACCCGAGCTTTTAGAACAATAGCTGTGGCGTATGGGCGACCCCAGCCGCGGTGCACCGGCGGCCCTACACCACGTTTCCGCCAGTCCGCACCGCCGCTCGCGCACGGGCGCGCACAATACGAGAAACGGTACTTTTGCCAATCCCCGTATACCGCTCAATCTGACGCACCGTAAAACCAGCATCGTGCAATCCAAGAATAACGACATTGCGTTGCGCCGACGGTGCGGCTTTAACCACGTGGAGCGAAACCCCGAGCCCCTTCGCCAACTTTTCGGCAAAGGCGTGGCGTTCCCACTCCGTCTCTTTCATATCGCACAGCGCTGGCTCGCCGCTGTCGGGCGTCGAAAGCGAATAGGCAATAAAGCCCTCGGTAGAACCGAAAAGCTCAAGCACGCATGAAGGGTCGGAAAATCCCCTCGTCATATCGTTGTCATAGGCCCGTAGATACTCGGCAAAGCTGCTCCACGGATAGCGCTCAATCAGAGCAATGCCCGACTCCTGCGGATCGGTGTGCACAGAGCGAATAGCCTCCATCACCTGCCAGTCGGTATCGAGCGAGCGACGCTCAAAACGCTCACGAAACAGGCAGCCCGTGCACCCGGTACGTTTATTGAACCGACGGGCATACGTCAGCAGCAACCGCTGCATGGCTGCGCTCATTTCGTCCTCATAATCCAAAAGCACCAGATCCACGTGGTCGTCCATAAGGCACCACGCCACGATTGTCACCCCCGCCTCCCGGCAGCAGTCGCGCATCAGCTCCAGAAACTCCCAGCGGTCACC
Organism: uncultured Collinsella sp.; assembly: GCA_937930475.1. GTDB lineage: Bacteria > Actinomycetota > Coriobacteriia > Coriobacteriales > Coriobacteriaceae > Collinsella. The sequence goes on from CALGKS010000387.1 coordinate 15,195, forward strand.
ATCGGTCTCAAAGATCAGTTGCTTGCCTGTACCGCGGGCACAGACATGGTAAAAGCCGGTAACCGTTCTCCAAACGCGCTGCATGACGCCCCCCTTCGCCAGGATCTGTTTGCCATTCAATACAGCACGATTGAAGCGTGCCATCAAAACATTCACGCAAAACAACTACGCCACACGGCAAAAGGCAGTATACAGGCGGCGAACGGCATCATAGCTACAGGCCAGACAACGCGACATAGTCAAAAGCTTGAACAGAACCGACCCCCTTCAGCGAACCGCACAGCCGCAAACAGCTTTGTTAAATCGTTTCAATTGAAAGTTCCGCGCTTCTCGATGCGAAAACTGAGCCGTTCGCCGAATATTCCGTGCATTTCGCGGTATTATAGGGGCTGCATGTCATGTCCCTTTCGAAGGGTCGCCCGGCAATCGCCAGCCACGACCCCCAGACGGGACGCCAACACGATAGAGAGGAGAGGCATGCAGTACTCACAGGAAGTGGAGAACATGTGCCCCGTTGCCAAGGGTGCATACCACGGCCCCGCACCCATCCCCGAGGAGGGCAAGTGGGTCCAGGCTAAGGAGATTTCCGACATCTCCGGTCTTACGCACGGTGTGGGTTGGTGCGCACCTCAGCAGGGCGCCTGCAAGCTCACGCTGAACGTCAAGGACGGCATCATCGAGGAGGCCCTCGTTGAGACCATCGGCTGCTCGGGCATGACCCACTCTGCCGCCATGGCCTCCGAGATCCTTCCCGGTAAGACCATCCTCGAGGCCCTCAACACCGACCTCGTCTGCGACGCCATTAACGTTGCTATGCGCGAGATTTTCCTGCAGATCGTTTACGGCCGCAGCCAGACCGCGTTCTCCGAGGGCGGCCTGCCCGTGGGCGCCTCCCTCGACGACCTCGGCAAGGGCCTTCGCTCTCAGGTCGGTACCATGTTCGGCACCAAGGCCAAGGGCGCTCGTTACCTCGAGCTCGCTCAGGGCTACGTCACCCGCATGGCTCTCAACGACAAGAACGAGATCATCGCGTTCGAGTTCCTGAACCTCGGTAAGTTCACCGACGCCGTCAAGGCCGGCAAGACCCCCGAGGAGGCCATCGCTGGCGCTATGGGCCACTATGGTCAGTGGGAGAACGCTGCCAAGTACATCGACCCGCGCACCGACGAGGAGACTCACTCCGTCGCCAGCGTGTTCCCGGTTCACGAGTAGAAAGGGAGGGAAATAACTATGACTGTTACGTTCGAAGGTTACGAGCGCCGCGCTGACAAGATCAACAAGTGCCTCGCCGACAACGGCATCGCCTCCCTCGAGGAAGCTCTGCAGATCTGCACCGACAAGGGCTTCAACCCGCGTGAGATCGTCAACAACACCCAGTCCATCGCCTTCCAGAACGCTGAGTGGGCCTACACCCTCGGCTGCGCCCTCGCTGTCAAGCGTGGCGCCAAGTCCGCTTCTGAGGCTGCTGCCATCATCGGCGAGGGCATCCAGGCCTTCACCGTTCCCGGCTCCGTTGCCGAGGACCGCAAGGTCGGTCTTGGCCACGGCAACCTGGGCGCTATGCTGCTCTCCGACGACACCGAGTGCTTCGCCTTCCTGGCCGGCCACGAGTCCTTCGCCGCCGCTGAGGGCGCTATCGGCCTGGCTCTGAACGCCAACAAGGCTCGTAAGAAGCCGCTTCGCGTCATCCTCAACGGTCTGGGCAAGGACGCTGCTCAGATCATCGCCCGCATCAACGGCTTCACCTATGTGAAGACCCAGTTCGACTACTACACGGGCGAGCTCAAGGTCGTCGAGACCATCCCCTACTCCGATGGTCCCCGCGCTGCCGTTAACTGCTACGGCTCCGACGACGTCCGCGAGGGCGTTGCCATCATGTGGCACGAGAACGTCGACATCTCGATCACCGGTAACTCCACCAACCCCACGCGCTTCCAGCACCCCGTCGCTGGCACCTACAAGAAGGAGCGCATCGAGGCTGGCAAGAAGTACTTCTCCGTCGCTTCTGGTGGCGGCACTGGCCGTACCCTGCACCCGGACAACATGGGCGCCGGCCCTGCCTCTTACGGCATGACCGACACCATGGGCCGTATGCACTCCGACGCCCAGTTCGCCGGTTCTTCCTCCGTGCCTGCGCACGTCGACATGATGGGTCTCATCGGCATGGGCAACAACCCCATGGTCGGTGCCACCGTCGCCTGCGCTGTCGCCGTCGAGGAGGCCCTCAAGGCCTAATCGCGCCTGCGCGATGCTCATATAGTTGAGCTTTAGAGCTGCTACCTTTCGAGGTGGCGGCTCTTTTTTATTCACGCTGCCATAAAGTAGTCCATCACCGGTATATCAGTTGCGGTGATATACGGACTGAATAACGCCTTCACATGCCAAAACAGTCCCTATTTCGCCGCAACTTATTGAGGGGATGGGGGCAGAGCGATCGGACACTTTTGACGCCCACCTGCCATATTTGCCCTTTACCGAAACGTGAGTCCTTTGCAAGACATTTGCCGATCAGCCATGCGACAATGCGCCGGACGAGAAAGGAATCCGATGGAATCGACTGATGTACTGGTAATTGGATCTGGCATTGCGGGCCTTTGCGCCGCCATCGAAGCGGCACGCACGGGTGCAACCGTCGCTGTGGCAAGCGCCGGCAAGACCATGAGTGGATCGAGCTTCTTCCCGGGCACCTGGGGCCTCGGCCTTATTGGCCCCGTTGACGAGGGCGACGAGCAGGACCTCATCGACACCATCCAGGCCGTCGGCGGCGGCGCTGCCGACCCTACGCTCGTCCATACGTTTGTCCACGGTATTCCTCAGGCCATCCAATGGCTCGAGCAGAATCTAGGTGTTGAGCTCCAGCGTCCGCAAAGTGCCGCGAGCGCCCAGCAAAAGCAATTTATCCCCTGCTTTGACCACAAGACGCGTATGTGGCGCGGCCTCACCCGCAAGCCCCTTGAGGACGCGTGTACGGCCCAAATTGAGTTGCTCGGCATTCGCCTGCTCCCCCGCCACGAGCTTATCGACCTTCTTGAGGATGCGAACGGAAAGATTGTCGGCGCGGTGCTCTACGACCGTGCAAACGAGCATCTCGTGCCTATGGCAGCCAAGGCCACTATCATCGCTGCGGGCGGCACGGGAGGCCTGTTCGAGCGAAGCCTCACTTCCGCCGACGTGCTCAGCTCATCACAGGCCATCGCTCTGGCGCACGGCGCGTCCCTTACTAATATAGAGTTCATGCAGATGATGCCCGGCTTCATTGAGCCTAAGCGCAACCTTGTCTTTAACGAGAAGACCTGGCGCTACGTCACATTTGACCAACCGGTCGATATTGCCGACGAAAAGCTAGAAAATCTGCTTGAGCAGCGCTCCGGATATGGTCCTTTCACCTCGCGCTTGGCCTCCCGCGCCATCGATCTTGCCATCGATCAAGCGGGTGCCGAAGGCCTCGCGCTCCACTACGACTTCCCCCGCGAGAACGTCCCCGAGTTTGTGCAGACCTTTGCCACTTGGCTCCAGGACGAGCACGGCATTGCCCCGACTGATGAAATGCGCGTGGCGATGTACGCCCACGCTGCCAACGGCGGCATCAAGATCGACAAGACAGCCTTCACGGGCGTCGAGGGACTCTATGCTTGCGGTGAGGCGACAGGCGGCATGCACGGCGCCGATCGCATCGGCGGCCTGTCGAGCGCAAACAGCATCGTGTTCGGGCGCATTGCGGGCGCTTCAGCGGCTCAGGCGGCGCAGGAAGTTCCAGAGGCAGCCCTGAAGGTGGATATCGCCCTCCCCCAGCATGGGATTGCCGCAACAGATGCTGAGCGCCTGACCCGCAGCCTCAAACACACGATGAGCACCTACTGCATGATAAATCGCACCGAGACGGGCCTTTCCGCGGCACTGCAGGAGCTTGAGGGTCTGAAATCAGAATCCGCAGCCTTGAGCATGAAGGATGCCCGAGACAGCCAAATCACAGCCCTCTCCCGCCTACAATCGCAGCTTCTGCTGGCAACGGAGATGGTCAAAGCCATGCGCATGCGGACCGAAAGCCTGGGTTCGCACTATCGAGCGAACTAAGCCGAGCACCCATCTAGAGCAGTACACAACCTCTCAATACATATAGGCCCCGTACACGCTCACGTGGCCCATTCATGTCCGCACGACCGCATATCCTTATTCTAAATATAGAGTGGGCAAAGCCGTGTAGACAACGGACTAGAGAGGAAGCGATATGGACAGTAGAGATATCGAGAAGTGGCGTGTCGAACTTGATAGCTACGCCCATGAGGAAAATGGCGTCGAATACTGGCTCGCACGAGATTTAATGGTACCCATGGGGTACACGCGATGGGAAAACTTCGCCGAAGTTGTTAAAAGGGCGAAAGTCTCGTGCGAAACAAACAAAACCCCAGTTGATTCCCATTTTCGTGATACCACGAAAATGGTAACTGCCGGTGTCGCCGCCCGCGCGGTTAAAGACTTCAAACTGACGCGCTACGCATGCTATTTAATCGCCCAAAACGGAGACCCAAACAAGCCCGAAATCGCGCTCGCACAGGCGTACTTTGCCGTACAGACACGCCGTCAGGAGCTTATAGAGCAACGCTTCGCCGAGATTCAGCGTCTTCAAGCGCGCCACTCGCTATCCGATTCAGAGAAACAGCTCTCGGGCATTGCGTTCAAACGCGGCGTGGACTCCAAAGGATTCGCAATCATCAAGTCAAAGGGCGATGAGGCGTTATTCGGCGGCAAAAGCACAGCGGAAATGAAACAGCAGCTCGGCGTGCGCAAGAGCGCGGCGTTAGCGGACAGGTTAGCCGATGTCCTCATCAAAGCAAAAGACCTCACGAACTCGATGACGGCCTTCAACGCCGAGGAGCACGACCTGTACGGTCTAGACCAGATCAAGCAAGAGCATGTCGAAAACAACACAAGTGTGCGCGGCAGCCTCATCGACCGCGGAATTGTCCCAGAAAATCTACCGCCTGCCGAGGATACAAAGAAGCTCGAACGTCGCGTGAAAGCAGACGAGAAAAAGCTCAAGGAGGGCACTGACGGTTTTACCGATCCCCAGGGTAGACTCGATCTGTGAAAGCGGCTATTCCCTTTCGGGTTCGACCCCATGCGTGGTCAACAAAAAAGACGGCCAACTTACGCTGACCGTCTTAACATGCTTTGGTGGGCCGTCAGGGGGTCGAACCCTGGACCTTGGGATTAAGAGTCTTGAACGCGTGCTTTTGGCAAGCGCTCTACAAGCAAAGATGCAGGTCACGCTTATTCTGCTCGTACAATTTACGCTCAAGTTGCATTGGAGAACGGATATTTACGGTTATCGAGTCATGCATAAAGCCCCTCCCCGGCATACTTGCCGGGGAGGGGCTAGTGCTTATGGTCTGGCGATAACCACCTGGTCGCCGTCCTCGTCGAGGTACGGCGTGATCGCGATGCCGCGGTCGCTCTCGACCACGATGTAGGCTCGATTCGTCGAGCGCTCGGTCGCGATGTACGAATTGACTCCACCAGGCAGATCGTACAGGGGACCTTCCGACTGGTCCATGACAGTTATGTCAGATGCCGCCTGGGCATTCTTGGGCGCCAAGGCTGAGCAGACGATGATGATGAGCGCCGACATTGCGATGAAGCACGCGATCGCATAGACGAGGCTGAGCATCTTGTCTCTCGGTTTCATGTCACTCCCTGACGAGGTAGTCGTCGGCCTCGGGCTTGCCGGTGGCACGTCCCACGGCAACATAGCGGATCTTCCCGCTGCCGCCGGTGTAGCGTCCCCAGATAAAGCCGTCCGCGGACTTATACCAGTCGTCGAGCACGACAGTCTGCCCCCTGCTGTAGGAGGCCACCACGGACCCGGAGAGGGACGGCGCCGAGCGCACGTTGAGCTTGAAGACGGCGCAGCGGTAGCGGCCTCCGAAGCTCTCGGTCTCAGTCGCCTGCTGGGCCGGCCGCTTCGCGGGAGCCTGCTGAACGGGTGCGGAATTCGATACCTTGATTCCGAAACTCTCGAGGTAGATTCGGGCCAGGTCGTCGAGGTATTCATTGAACTTCTGCAAATCGCCGCCGTTGTCGATGAAGCCGTTCTCGGCGAGGCGGTAGTTGATGCCGCGCGCGGCAGCCCTGTTGACGTTGGCGAGGTCGGAATGCTTGACGAGCTTCTGCGCCCGTCCCGGCATAAAGGCTGACAACTTATCCGACAGCGTCTTGTCGTAGGAGTCCGGGCTGAACTTCGAGCTGATGATCACATGGGCACCGTGAGGTGTCTTGAGGCCGCTGGCATCCATATGCAGCTCAACGACGGGACCGTCAGCCTTGAGGCTGTTCAGCCCGCCGTCCGCATACCAGTTGCGCGAAGTGTCGCAAAGCACCACCTGATCGCCGCCAAGCTCCTTGATGCGCCTGCCGAGCGCACGCACGCGCTCGGCCTCGGTGTACCCGCCGGCGCAGCAGCCGGGGTCGCCGGCGCCGTGCCCGCAGATGACGAACAGCTTGGCCATGCTATTCACCGTCCACGTCATGGTCGAAAATGCGCATGAGCGGGGTGTCGCGAAGCTCGGGGTATGCAGCGCACACGTTCTCGAGGATTGAGGCGACCTCCATGATGATGATGTAGACGCACACGACGGTCACGGAGACGCCGCTGAAGCCGAGGCCGGCGATATGCGTGCCGGCAAGCTCGATCATCACTGCAACCGCGATGAGGCAGCAGAGCAGGATCTTGTGGCCGAGGCCGACGCGCATCTTGGAGCTCGAGACGTTGCCGTTGATGACAGCGCCGATGAAGCCGGTCAGGATGTCCATGACCATGAATGCGCACGCGATGGCAATTGCCCAGACCTGAGGCTCGGTCAGCTGGATGATGATATTGGACATGCGACCATCCCCTAGCCGTTGCTCACGATGCTCCAGGCGCTGTCAGAACCGAAGGCGCCGGGCTCAAGCGTGTTTCCGTCAATCAGCGACTCGTAGACAGACCCGTACTTGGTGACTCGGTCGCCCTTGGCGTATGACTTGCCGCTGACCCACTCGGGAACGTTCTCGCCGCCGGCCGTGGACGCCACGACCTTCGCCCAGTGCTGGGGGTCGGAAGTGGGATCCGCCGCAGTCGCCGTGTGGCCGGAGATGGCCTTGTAGAGCGTGCCCTGCCAGAGCACGCGGTCTCCTTGCGCATAGACGTGACCGCATGCGTAGAGCGGATAGAGTGCCGGGACCTTCAACGCGTCATCGTCGGAGAGGGCGGCCGCCTGGATCTGGGCGAGCATGAGCGCGGCGTCCTGAGGCGTTCCGGCATCGGGAACGAGAGTCCACACCTGCCAGATGGCGCCGTCATGCTGCTCATAGGAGAGCACCGTGTGGTAACCGGCGCCGGGGTTGGGTTCCGCCGCCTCGCGAATCGGCAGGCCCGACCCGTCCGTGGTCAGGTAGACAGACCCAGATACAAATTGTCCGTAAAACATTTTTCTCCTTAATGGTTGATTCTTTCCCAAAGCTCCGGAGCCGTATTGGGCTCAGATCCGATACGGGGTGCATGCGTCTGCAGGCACTTGTACAGGTCGCCTCCATATGCCACGCGCGCGCCGGCGGCATACGAGGCTTCACCCACATACCACGGCCGGATGAGCTGTGGTACCTTCAGCGCGTCCTCATCACCGAGAGTCTCAGCGGACATGGCGGCAAGCCGCACCACGTCATCGCGCACCCCGTCTGGCACGACACTCCATACTTGGTAGATGGAACCGCCCCGCTGCTCATACGCCATGTCCGCCTTGAAACCCTCGGGGACCTCAGGCTCATCAGACGCGAGAATCGGGAGACCCCTCCCGTCTGTCGCCAGGCGCACTGCGGGCCCGACAAGGGTCCCGATCAATGCCATTTAGACTCCTTTCTCTCGACCTCTCGTGGCAGAAATCCCACGCGCGTATCCTCTCCTTGAGAGTCCACGCGTCTGGGATTTACGGGATTGGAGACCATGATGAAAGTTGCAGAGGCCGCCTCGAGGTACATGGACGACAAGCGCGGCAGGCTGCGCGCCTGCACCCTGGCCGGATACGAGAGCGCGCTAGCGCTGCATGTCCTACCTCGCTGGGGCGGCCAGGAACTCGAAGAGATAACACCCGAGGACGTACAGGGCTGGATTGATTCGTTTGAGCTGCCGGGGGCCGCCGAAAAGGCATACAAGACCCTGCGGCAGGTTATCCGCTGGGCCATCCGCCGTCTCGGTGTTCGGATGTACGACCCAACCGCCGCCGGTGTCGAGCTACCGCACAAGCCGGCGCACCGCCCACGCACGATGGAGGCGAGCCAGGTCCGTGCCTACCTCCGCGCGCTATGGGGACACGAGTGCGAGGCGGTCGCAATCTGCTCGGTAACCCTCGGGCTGCGGCGCGGCGAGGCGTGCGGCCTCAAGTGGTCGGACATCGACCTGCGCACCGGCGAGGTCCGCATCCGCCGTTCGAGGCAAGTCGTGCGCGGCAATGAGGTCGTCGAGGCGCCGAAGACCGAGCGCTCCGCGCGGTCCTGCTGGCTCCCCCGCTTCGCGGTCAAACGCCTGCGCGCGCTGCGAAAAGGCCGCTCGGGTTGGCTGTGCGATCTGTCGCCCGACGCCATCGCGCGGCACATCAAGTCTGCATGTCGCCAAGCCGGAGCCGCCTGGACCTCGATGACGGAATGCCGTCACACGTGGGCGACGCTCGCCGTGGAGGCTGGGGTCGGCATCGAGACCGTGGCCATGATGCTCGGCCATACCGACATCGGGACGGCCTACGAGCACTACATCGTGCCGAGGCCGCGCATCTGCAAGGATGCGCAGCGCGAGGTCGAGCGGCTGATACTGGCCGGGTGATTCCGTATCCCTGTACGAGAAGAAAAACTGGGGCGTCGTGCGCGTGGGCATGACGGTCTACGTCCGCGCCACGATGATCATCGCTGATCCTGCTGAGGGCATCACGTGTCCGTACGTCATTCCCGAGAAGCTGCGGCCGTCCCATGCCTGGTCCGTGGCGATGGTCACCGAGTACGGAGGCGCGGACAACTCGTACCGCCTGCTCGTCATGCCAGACGGCACCATCAAGGTGCATAGCATGGGCGGCAAGTCGGACCATCGGAACCACTTCGCCTCGCTGAGCTACCCCATCGGCATGTGATTCCGTATCCCGCGTAAAGGTCTTCTCTGGGTCAAGGGTCATTACGTTCAGCTCGGAACGCCACGCCCTGTTTGAAGTGAGCGAGCAGCCAAGCTTGTTTGGCAGGACGCTCGATGCGGCCCGAGATTACGTCGGCGTTATGAACGGAGACGGATCTAAAATCGAGTTTGTCCCGCACGCCCATATCACAAACGGACGAGTCATCATTGTCCTTAATTGCGGAGTATACGAGGCCGTCCGCATCAACTATGTCGTTGTGCTTGGCAGCTAGCATTCCGTATCCCATGCCGTTGTCACAGCTCCAGCCAACGGCGTCACTTGTGTTAG
>CALGKS010000388.1 GCA_937930475.1 uncultured Collinsella sp.
GACGTATTTGGCTCTTGAAACCCTTGAGCACGTTGCGGGCGATCGCGTCAACGGCGCTATCAAGCGCGCCGGCGCCGCGGGCCCCGTGGTTGGCTCGCTGCTGGGCATGGTGCCGCAGTGCGGCTTTTCGGCCATGGCGGCAACGCTGTACGCCGGCCGCGTCGTGACGCTGGGCACGCTGGTTGCGGTTTTCCTCTCGACCTCCGACGAGATGCTGCCGCTGTTGCTTGCCGAGCAGGTTCCCGTGCAGACTATGGCGATACTTTTGGCTTCGAAGGCGCTGATCGCGCTGGTCACGGGCTTTATCGTGGACGCCGCCGTTCGCGGGTTGCGCCGCAACGTCCGCGCGCATACGGCGATTCGTCGCACCGTGCTGGGGACCGCGGTCAATCCGGCGCACGTGAACTGCGCGCACGATGACCACAGCGGTGGCGACATCATTGATGAGGTGGCCGAGGCGGGCGTGAGCGCCGATCACATCCACGAGCTGTGTGAGCGCGACCATTGCGGCTGCGATGAAGACGAGGACGAACCCCACCACGGACACGGCCACGATCACGGTCATGAGGGCGAGCATGAACACCATCATGGCCACGATCACTCCCACTCCCACGAGGGCGCGCCCCTCCTGGCAATCATCCGCAGCGCCATCTCGCATACCGTGCAGGTATCAGTATTCATTTTCCTGGTGACGTTGATTCTGGTCGCCGTCCTTGAGACCTTTGGCGAGTCCGCAATCGAGCAGTTCCTGCGCGGCAACGAGACGCTCGCCGTCCTGGGCTCGGCGCTTGTCGGTTTGATCCCCAACTGCTCTGCCAGCGTCGTTATTACGCAGTTGTACCTCGAAGGTGCGCTACAACTGGCACCGATGCTCGCCGGCACGCTCATTTCTGCCGGCGTGGGCTACCTGGTGCTGTTCCGCACCAACCGCAGCGCTCGCGAAAACGCCGTGTTCCTGGTCATGATGTACGTCATCGGCGCCGGTTGGGGACTCGTTCTCTCCGCCTTCGGGCTCTAAGTAGTTTTTGGGACATGCCTTACAATCCACCGTCGTGGCCTGGGCGCTGGATGCGCGCCATTCGCCAAACAAAAAGGTAGATTTTTAGGCATGTTCCAAAAATCTACCTTGTTTAGCGTAACAGCTCGGTGAGGTTGCGCTTAAAGCGGGCGCGGTCTTCGCTGGTGAAGGCTGCCGGACCGCGGGTGCGTCCCCCGGCGCGGCGCACCTTCTTTTCCTCGTGGCGAATAAACAGTTGCATGTCGATGGTCGCCTTATCGTAGACGCGCCCGCGCACGCCAATGGCGGCGGCATCGCGGCCGAGCACCATGCTCGCCAGGCCAATGTCCTGCGTTACGACCACATCGCCTGCCTGCAGACGCTCGACAATGGCAAAGTCGGCGCTATCGGCTCCTACGCTCACGTCGAGCGTTGTGACCCAAAAGCCCCGACGTGCATGCTCGGCGTCGCGCGGATCGTCGCGGCGAATGTGGCGTTCCAGGTTCTGCGTGCTGTTGCCGG
>CALGKS010000389.1 GCA_937930475.1 uncultured Collinsella sp.
CATGAATGCCCCCGACGCGCTCCAAAACATCCGCTCAAAACACCCCGTTGCATATTTTCTTCTCTATCTCTTTGCCGGTTGGGTATTACTGGTTATCATCACCCACGCTATAGCCTTTGGAGCAGAACTGCTGGTAGCCGGCTCGGACCAGCCCGTTGTTAAATGGGAAGCGACCGACGAGTGCGCCGACGGAACCCGAACCGTTTACTACAACAGCCCGTCCCTCTACCAAGAGTTCAAGGTCAAGATAAAGGACTCAGAGATTGTCAATGCCGAGCTGGGCACCTATTCGACAATCGGAGCAACCGTCAACGCCGAGCAAGTGCAGTTCACGGACAGCCATGCGACGTATCGTATCGACCTCAATTTCCAAGGCCACCCGTCACGTACCTGTCTGCTCGAATGCGAGATCCGCGGCGCCACGTTGCACATGTCCGAAACACAAATGCGCTCGGACAAAGATTCCCCGAAGGATCAGAAGACCTAAGTCCAGCGAGCGCTGTTCTCCCCTGTCCAGAAAAAGATGATGTACGGCCCGAGTCGGAAGAGACTAGGCATAGACTCGTCCGCCTTCGTAAGCAAAACGCAAGATAAGCGGGGCGTTATTACGCACAAAATCATCGAGTTCTTTGAGGTCCGCTTCGCTAAAGCCCTCGTGCGACACCCAATTGAATGCCGGCAAGATACATTCCGCCGTGTCAAAGCCCCAATCGCGTGGGCGCTCCACAACGATCTTCACCGTGTTGTCCTCGCGGACTTCGGAATACGAGATTTGCGTATCGTCCTCAAGACGGACATATTCCCACATCATAAGCTCGCTCCGTTCAAAGAGATCTCTTCTTGAGCAGTATACCCGCCCGCGCGGTTACTCCACCGGTTTGAAGATGGTGGACTGGCCGAAGACACTGCGGATGAGGGCTTTGGCCTCGTCCTCGGTCTGCGGGATGCTTGGGGCTGCGCCCTGATGGCCGAAGGGGCTGCCCGCGCCGGGGTTGGACTCCCAGGGAGCCGCAGGAGCGTCCTTCTCTTTGGGGGCAGTTGCAGCGGGCTTGGGCGCGGGCGTCGCACCCGGCACGTCGAACGGAGGCAGATCGTCCCCGCTCGCATCGCCTGCAAAGCCGCCGACCATGGCGTCATCGTAGGGCACCTGCTCGGATTCCCACGGTGCAGACTGCGCAGACGGCTGAGCCTTGGGAGCGGACGCGCGCTCGGGCGCTCGG
>CALGKS010000390.1 GCA_937930475.1 uncultured Collinsella sp.
CTCCATCGCCGCCCGCTATTTCCGCGATCCAAAGGGGACGGAGGAAAACGGATCATCCGAGCCGTTGGCGATTGTCCCCTCGACCGTGATCGGCGCGACCGACGCTGCCAACTACCAGCACATTTGCTCCGAATGCATTCGTTTTTCGGCGTTTGTGGTCGACGATGACGAGTGCGACCGCGGCGTCCACGGCACCAACGAGCGCATCACCCGCCGCGCCTACCTCCAGGGTGTTCGCTTCCTCATCGCCCTGCTTCAAACGCTCTAGAATGTGACAAAGCGACAGTCTCTTTGTTAGCCGTTGGGGACGCTCTTAAACGACTAGCCGTTAAGGAACACCCAACGGCTACGTCCACTCATTCCGTGCGGGTTATATGCAGGTTTGCCTGCGCACGCTATCATGTATGGGTTAGACCGCAACTATGTACCCCATACGCGAAGGGATGCGCATGTATCTGAAGATCGACATGTTCTAGCCGGGCTTACCCCCGCAGTGGCGCCGCGCGCCCCATCAACTCTGCCGATTTTCACCTTCACGCATATAAAGGAGTCCCGCCATGCGCGACAAGCTCGAAAAGATTATCAAGGCCTACGAGGAGCTCGAGAAGAAGCTTTCCGACCCGGCCGTCGCCTCCGATATCAAGGAGTTCACGCGTCTCAACAAGGAGTACGCGCACCAGTCCGACCTCATCGCCGCCTCGCGCGAGTACATCGGCGCGCTCGATGACATCGAGGCTGCCAAGGAAATGCTCCACGATACTACCGATGCCGATGAGAAGGAGATGCTCCAGATGGACATCTCCGAAAACGAGGCCAAGCTTCCCCAGCTCGAGGAAGACATTAAGTACATGCTCATCCCGAGCGACCCCAACGACGACAAGAACACCATCGTCGAGATTCGCTCCGCCGCCGGTGGCGACGAGGCGGCCATCTTCGCCGGCGACCTGTACAAGATGTATCAGCGCTTCTGCGAGTCGCGCGGCTGGAAGACCACCGTGCTCGACTCCAGCCCCAGCGAGGCCGGCGGCTTTAAGTCCATTGAGTTCAAGGTCGAGGGCGACCGCGTCTACTCCGTCATGAAGTTCGAGTCCGGCGTGCACCGCGTCCAGCGCGTTCCCAAGACCGAGTCCCAGGGTCGCATCCAGACCTCCACGGCAACCGTCGCCGTGCTTCCCGAGGCCGAGGAGATCGACGTTCAGATCAACCAGTCCGACCTGCGCATCGATACCTACTGTGCCTCCGGCCCTGGCGGTCAGTGCGTTAACACCACCTACTCCGCCGTGCGCATCACCCACCTGCCCACCAACACCGTGGTGCAGTCGCAGGAACAGCGCTCCCAGATCCAGAACCGCGAAGTCTGCATGCAGATGCTGCGCGCCCGTCTGTACGAGATGGAGCTCGAGAAGCAGCAGGCGGAGCTCGGTGCCGAGCGCCAGAGCCAGATCGGCCACGGCAACCGTTCCGAGAAGATCCGTACCTACAACCAGCCCCAGGACCGCGTGACCGATCACCGCATCGGCTTCAACTCCACCTACAACGGCGTCCTCCTGGGCGACCAGCTCGGCACCGTCATCGAGGCGCTCGCCGCCGCCGAGCGTGCCGAGAAGCTGGCACAGGCCGTTTAGGTTCCGCCGTTCTACCG
>CALGKS010000391.1 GCA_937930475.1 uncultured Collinsella sp.
GGGAACCGCCGTCACGACCATGCCCGCACCAACGAGCGTCTGCTGCACGCCAAATGTCGCCGCCAGCCACGGGGCAATCGCCAGCGGCGCCACGCCGGCGAACATGTTGCCAAAGCCCATGACCGAGTTCACGCGACCGAGTTGCTCGAGCGGGGCCGTCGTTTGCACGATCGTGTTGTGGAGCGGGTTGACGATGCCCCAAGCTATGCCCAGGGCGATTTGGCCGACAAGGGCCACACCCACGTACGACGTCCCCACATAGAGCAGGCTTCCCAAGCCCACGGACATAAGCGCCACGAGCAGCGTTTTGAGGTTGACCAAGTGCGGCGGCAAACGGAGCGCAACAATGGCGCCCAGCAGCGCGCCCACGCCCGAGGCCGACGAGAGCCAGCCCATCCATTCGACACCGACGTGCAGGACATCGCGGTAGAAGAACGACTCCAGCGGATCGAAGGCACCGTAGCCAAAGTTCGAAAGAAAAATGATGCAGAAAAGTAGCGCGAGGACGCTGTTGGTGAAGACTGTCTTGATGCTGGCTGCGAAGGTGGCGCGGGCGGACGTGCTGAGGTTGGAGCTTTGTCCCGCACGCTCCCCTTCCTCTGCCGAATCGGCATCCGCATACCCGGCGACATGGCTGGTCTGCGGCCTAAAGCCCCAACCGACGACGAACGCCAGCACGGTAAAGAGCATCATGAGCACGAACACCGCACGCGACGACGCAGCCGCCGCGACAAAGCCACCCAACGTGGGTCCGACGATAATACTCACGTTTGAGAACATGGCAATGGCGGAGTTGATGTCTTTGAGCTCGACGGGGTCGTTGGTGAGGTAGGCCGGATAGGACGTTGCGATGGGTTGGGCGAATCCCATCGTAAAGCCCAGGAGTACCGCGCCGGCAAGGACTGTTCCGGTCGCGCTGCCAAAGGCGAGGATTGCCGCGCCGGTTGCCAACGTGCCGACGATACTCGCCCGGAAATGCCGGCACGGACCCCAAGCGTCAAGCGCCGCTCCACCCGCAAAGGATCCCAGGATCACAAATACATTCATAAACAGGACAGCCAGCGATGTCGCGACGACCGAAGCGCCGTCCGCATAGGTGAGTGTTCCGATAACGCCGATAAAGTAGCTGGTCTGAAAACCGGTGTAGATGAGAAAGCGCATCGCCACCAGGCGCTTGGCCTGCACGGAAAGCGATGATTGAGGCTTTGAGAAAAGAGAGACGAGCATGGAGACTCCTTGTTTCATACGAATGCGGACGGCGGGCATTCGCCACCGTCTATCGAATCAATCAATCCGCATGAAACATTAAGGACGCATCGAGCCCCTTCTCTCCGTTTTCCGTCCGTCATGAACTACTTGGTAGATTGTAAGGCATGCCCCAATAATCTACCAAAGCAAAAACCACCACAAAGGTGCCTGACCCCTTTGTGGTGGAAATGACGTTTGCCCAGATAAAACCTGCCAAAACAAACCTGTCCCTTTTTGGCAGGTTATGGCAGCGCAGCGAGCCGGTTCCAAGTGCCCCAGGTCGCCCCGAAAGAGGAGCGACGCGTACTTTGGTACGCGAGCGACGGCTTGAGGGGCGAGATGGGGTGCTTGGGGTCGGCGCAGCGTCAAGCCTTAAAGGTGGTCTTGGATAAGGTCGCAGATGGCTCGGGCGTCGTTGATGTTGATGGCTCGGGTCGCGAAGCCCGCGTCGAAGGCCTGGCGCGCCAGGGCCTCATTGCAGGCAAGGGCCAGCGTGCGACCATCGACCAGGTCGAGCGAGCTCTTGCCGCGCAGACGGTCGACACCGGAGCGCGCGACCACGATGTTGTCGAAGCCCTCGGTCTTGTAGCCCTCGATGATCACCACGTCGACATCGTTGTAGCGCGACAGCAGCTCGCGCGCGGGCATCTCGTCCTCCTCGCGCGTGTCGGCGTACTCCGCCCAGCGCGTGGCGCAGATGAGGCCCACGTGCTTGGATCCGGCCTGGTGATGGCGCCAGGTGTCCTTAGCGGGCACATCGATATCAAAGCCGTGATGCCCATGATGCTTGAGCGAACCCACGCGCAGGCCGCGGCGGGTGAGCTCGGCAATGACCTTCTCGACGAGCGTGGTCTTGCCCGAGTTTTGGTAGCCGATAAACGCGATCGCGGGGACGGCCGGTGTCGGAGCTGCGGGCGCG
>CALGKS010000392.1 GCA_937930475.1 uncultured Collinsella sp.
GAGCTTCACGGCCTCCTCGACACGGTCGACAGACTCGCCGGCACCAGAACCATCGGTCGAGAAAGACAGGAAAGCCACACGCGGCTCCCAACCCATAATGGAGCGCACGCCGTCAGCAGCGCTGATGGCGATAGAGGCAAGTTCAGAGGCGTTGGGCTCAGGATTCAGGCCACAGTCGGTAAAGCAAATCACGCCGCCCTCGGGTCCTTCAAAACCAGGGGTCTCGACGAGCGCCAGGATGGACGGCACGTCCACGCCCTCCTTGAGGCCAATGGTCATCTGGGCGCACATGAGAACGTCACCCGTGGTGTTGATATGGCCGCAGAAGGTGCAGTCGACATCGCCGAGCTCTTCCATGACCATGGCGTAGTACATAGGATTCTTGAGTTTACGGCGAATACCCTTCTCGCTCAGTAGACGAGGTTTGCCAGCACCCATGAAGCGCACGGCGAGCGCCTCGAGGGCATCCGCATCGGCAGAATCGACAATTTCCATGCCGTCGAGAGACACGCCGGCACGGGCGGCGGTCTCCTCGATCACGGCACGCGGGCTTACAAGAACCGGCGTGCCAATGCCGCCGTCGAGCACGCAACGGGCTGCCTGAAGGGTCTTCTCCGCCTCGCATTCGGGCAGAGCCACGCGCTTGGGTGCGCCCTTGGCGTCTTGGACGAGGGTATCGATCAGGGTTGCCATGACGGCATCATCCTTTCTCTCAAATAAGAAAGGGCGGACGCGAATCGCTCGCGGCCGCCCAGAGGCTTATTACATGGACAGGGCATCGTCTACGAACTGGCAGGCATCGGCAAACGTTTTGCACTTGTTGAGCTGCATGTAGGGAACCTCGACCTCGTATTCATCCTCGAGCGCGGAGGCAAACTGGACGATGTTCACGCTCTTGCAACCCAAGTCATCTACGAAGGTGGTCTCGGCCGAAAGGGAGCCGCGATCGACGCCAAAGATGTCAACAGCCTTGTCCTTGAGGATGTCGAGGACTTCTTCCTGGAATTCGTTCATGATGTGATCCTTTCCGATCGACAGTTATTGCCAAGCGAATGCTCGGCTTGGTTACTTACAGCTGGTCTGGCCGCTATGATGCTCCGGCTCAATGGGTGCACAGCTGCCAGACGGCTACTCTCAGCGGATAATGGACGCGATCTGCTTATATGGCAGCGCGATCACCGGGATGAATGCAACGATGCAGATGATAAATACGGCGAGCATGACGTTCTGCGGACCGAACAGGGCCGAAACCGTGGACATGACGGACACGCCGGCAAAGTTCAATACATTGAAAATGACCTGGATAGGCGTGTAGGCGACCTCGAAGTCGGCGCGACCGTAGATCGATGCGGTCAGCGACATGCAGACATTCGCAGCACCCGAAAGACCAAACATAAACATGGCCGTCGCCAGGACGCAAACGATGGAGTGCGATCCGCCGAGCCTCACGAGTAGGCCACCCAGGCCCAACACGCAGATTACGACGAGCGTGGTCTTCTTGGTGCCGATCTTTTGATCGATGACACCGATGAGATAGTGGCCCAGCAGGCCGATCGGCCACATGGACGACAACAGCACAACACCGAACATGGGATCTTGGCCATACGACGCCAACGTGGGAACGAGCAAGGCAATCGTGCCGGCTCCGACCATCATCGGAAGGCCGGTGCCCAGGCCGATGAGCCAAGTCTGCGGAGTCTTGAGCACGCGGGCGGTGGTCCAGGGACTCGTCTTCTTGTACTCCTGTGCGGCCTTGAACTCGGCCTCGAGCTCCTCACGGCTTACGGACTGGTCATTATCCGGATATGCACCGGCCTCCTCGGGGTTGTTCTTGACGAAGAGGAAGACGACGACGGCCGTGATGGCGACGACGACGGCCATGGTCCAGAAGAATCCCGAGATACCAAACGCACTGCCGGCAAAGCCCAGGATGATAGGGTTCAGGGTTGCCGAGGAAATAGTCATGCCCATGGTGGCAATACCCATGAAGACACCCTTGGTGCGCGGGAACCAGGAAGATCCGAGCAGGCCGACACCGATGGTGGCGTAGGCGACCATGGAGAAGTTGAAGATCACGACGCCGGCGACGAAGAGCTCAAACGTGTTTGCACAGGCAAGCACGCCAAAACCGACAGCTGTTCCCGCCAAGCCGATAACCGAAACCATCTTGGCGCCGATCTTGCGACCGAGCGTGCCAAACAGAACAACGGCGATCAGACTAATCCAGCCGGCGACAGTGATGGCATAGGACATATCAGTCTGCTGCCAACCGTACATTTGGGTGTAGAGCCCGAACAACGTGTTGGTCGCGGCGTTCCAGAACGAATAGAAGTAGAAGAAAACGAAGCAGGCAATGGTGATGCCCCAGCCTTTGGCGCCGAAGTTCGGCAGCCAGGCATTAAATTTCTTTTGTTCAGACATGGTGACTTCCTTAAAGAGGCGGGAGGTAGAGAGAGGTCAAAACCTCCCGCCAGACGTCGCTCCAAAGCGGAGCGCCGAAGGGGCGCGCCAGAGAAAACGCACCTCGTATGCAGGCGAAAATACTGCGGAGGCTAGCAGTTATCGCCGTGCCAGATATAGTCGCCGACCTTGTATTTAGGCGGAACGACCGGAATCTGCAGGTAGGACTGATGCTCACCGCCGGTATGGATGACGTGCATGCCGTCACCGTTATCGGTCTTGTGGTTCATATCGTTGTCGTGGAACCACTCGGTCTTGATGAAGCGACCGGCAATGACGACCTGGAGCTTCTCGCCCTTGTGCCAGAGGCGGGAGTGCGGATACATCTCGACGTCGACCGGGACGATCTCGCCGGGCTGCATACGCTCTTCCTTCTCGTGGCTGTGCACGGGCTGGAAGTCACTTGCGTACTTGGGGTCGAGATCGCGGTGCGAGCAGCGCAGGAAGCCCCAGGCTCCGCGGAACGGAGCGCCCATGACACGGATGGGCACGTAATTGCCCTCATGATCGAGCTTGATGACCCAGGGGAAGAGGTCCATGTTGTCGTACCCGCGGCACTCGACGTAAAGATGGAGCTTCATGTAGCCCGTGATCTCGGTGTCCTCGGTGAACTCGTAGGTGAACGTAGTGGTCTCGGTCTTGGGATCGTAGACAACCTCGGCCTCATTGCCGTACTCGTCGAAGCCGGCGGTACCGTCTGCAGCATTGAGGTAGAGCTTCTTGTACTCGGTGCGCTTCAGCGGGAAGGTATCCTCGGCACGCTTGCTGGCGTAGTCGTAGTCGTAACCGTCCATGACGTCGATGCGGACACGCGGCGTCATCTCCCAGCCGTTGTGAATCTCCTTGCAGTAACGATCGAAGAACTTGCGCAGGTCCTCGAGGTTGGCCGGCGTGTAGGTATCGGGCCACTCGAAGTCGCGGTGAGCGCGCATCCACTTCTTGGGGGTACGGATGCGACGGAAGCCCTCGAATGCGCCACGCAGATGATGGTGGACCCAGCCGGCGGTGACATACGTCGGAATGCGAATCTTGTTCCAGTCGACGATCTTGTCCTTGTAGTAGGCGTTCATCAGCGGGTACTTGGCAACCATCTTGGGGGTGTCCTCGATGTAGTTGTTAACCGCGAGTGCCTGGATGATATGGGTCTCGTAATCGGGGTTGGGAATGCCACCGCAGAAGTAAGACTCACGATACAGGTCGCCCTGGCCCTCCCAAGCAGCGAGGCATGCCAGATGGGGCGGACGCTGGGCAGCGATGCGCCAGTGGGACATGCAGACGCCGGAGTTGCCGATCATCGTAGCGCGACCATTGCACCACTCCTGAGCGGTGACCCACTCGATGAAATCGTAGCCGTCCTGGGCATCCTGGGAACCCCACAGATACACGTCGCCCTCGGAGTTACCGACACCGCGCGGATCGACGTTGGCGACAGCGTAGCCATAGTGGCACCAGTAGCCAGGGTCGGGTGCCTCGAACTTAGCGTACTGCGAGACGGTTTTGGGAGGCACGCCCATGAGCTGCCAAGAGTCCATGCCCTCGGAGGGGTTCTTGCCGAACGGGGCAAAAACGCAGATGACCGGGACCTTCTCGGTGGTGTTGGAGGGGCGGTAGATGTCGGCGTAGATGACAGTACCGTCGCGCAGGACACACGCCACGTCGCGCTCGCACATAATACCCGGGATATCGGTCTCGTAGGTGTGCGGATTGTACTTGGCACAGAAGCCCATGGTAGCGACCATCTCACCGTCGCCGGCAGCCTCGGGATCCTCGCGCATCTTCCGCTTGATCTCGTCGAGCTCCTCGCGGCTCTTGCCGGGGTTGCCCTTGGCGAAGGGAACCTCGAACTCCTCGCCGTCCTTGCCGAAGGTCATCTTTTTGTAGATGCCCTTATATTCCTCATCGGCCATAAAAACGCTCCTCTCGTCGCGTACCCGGAAGCGTTTTTCCGGGCTGTTTCCATGAACTGCAGTATGCGATGGAGCTGCTTCCACTTCACTGTTCTTGCGCACAGTGTTCTGAATTTGAATTGGCGTTAAACGGTCGAAAACATTCCGTGAACGGTTTTACCTTGCTGCGATAATAAAATTATTGAGCACGGTATTGCTATCGTTATAGATGTTTAACTGCACCGATGGGAGGGGTCTTATGGAACTTAACGAGTTATTGAATGAATTGGACTCTAGCACAATCACTGTGGTCAAAAACGGACTTCAGAGCAAATCGTTTAGCGGGACGACACTGCTTTCGGGTTCCGTGGCAGCAGCACTCGATGACTTCGACGTGATATTTTTCGCGGATGCCTCCTACTTCAACACACTCCCAGAAGAGCTTCGACGAGGACGCGCGTTCTTCCTACACCTCGATGAGCCGCTCAAACCGCTCTCGGGCGATTCGTTCGTCGCGACACTCTATGAATTCCGCCGCTGGATCGAGGCATTCGAGACGGTCTCCCACGAATTCCGCGAGCTTCAAAAAAAGAAGGACCTGGTAATCTCGATGACTGGGCTCGTCAATCGCGGGGCGAATCTCAAGACCCTGCTCAACGTCGCCGCCGAGGCCATAGGAGCCCCTGCCTCAGTTCTGGACAATTCGCTCAATTTCGTCGCCGTATCCGACAACTTTCCCTCTTTCGTCACGAATGGTGAGGACGCCAACGACAATACGGTTCCCATCGAGGCGTTTCCACTGCTAAAGGCAAAGGGTCTGACCAACATTCGCAAGCCGTTCGATCTACGCGTATTCGATTGGACCGACCATGCCGGCAACGTCTACACCAACCATTACGCGCTCATCCACGCAGGCGATGCCATCATCGGTTCGATGAGCTTCTTCACCCATGGGCGGCATCTGCGCCCCAGCCGCATGGCGATGCTTCCCACGATTGCACAGATTATCAGCATCCAAATGGAACGAAGCGATGCCCACACGCTCAACAAGACCCTCTACTATGCGCGCCTGTTCAAACTGCTGGAATCGGGTCTGGAGCTCAACGACATGGACCGACTGCAGAAGCAGTTCTCGACCTTTGGCTACAAGCTCAAGCCGCGCATGCACATGCTCTGCGTGGACTTCTCGCAGCAGCTGTTGGCCTTCGACAGCGTGCGCCCGCTGGCCGAGCGCCTGCTCGGCCACATCGAGAATGCGGTGTTCACGATCAATCAGACGGAAATCCTGTTTCTCTCGAGCGTCGACGGACCAGGTGAGCACTTCTGCGATATAGACGCGCTCGAGCAACAACTCACCAGCACCGCGATTTTCATCGGGGCAAGCTCGGGCTTTACCGATATCCACCAGGCCAAGCACCGTATCGACGAGGCACGTCGCGCCATCGCCGCCGCTCGACGACTTAATACCCGCCGGCACGTCTTCCTGTATTCCACGCTTCGACTCGATGACTTGATTCTGCATGTCGACGATCCATACGTGATCCATGGGTGTCAGTTCTCGCCCCTTATACGATTACTCGAGGAGGACGAACGCGAGGGGACAGAGCTCACATCTACGTTGTGGCGGTACCTGCAAAACCCAGCGCACCCGGCAGACGTCGCAGCCGAGCTCTTCATCCACAAGAACACGCTGTATTACCGGCTCGACAAGATCCGTCAGATCATGGGATGCGACTTCAAGGACGCCGAAACCATCGCCAACATACAGTTGACGTTCCATATTTTGAGAATTCAGAGTCGGTTTGACCCCAATCAACCGCTGATTGAGCGAATGGAGACTGAGGCGACAGGAGGCGCCATGTCCTAAGGACGCCATGCCGTAGCCGTTTAGCTGGAAATAGACAATTACCAAAGCGGATGTCTGGTCCGCAGACTTCCGCTTTGGCCGCGCTTCCGAGGTACAGCCGACAAATGTACGTGTAATTCCCCATCCAACCGTATGATTTTGACTTAATCAATAGCACTCAGGAACGCGGGCTGCACGTCGGCGACGATGCTATGCTTAAGCTCAACTGTCTTGAGGAGCATGTGCCTATGTCTACGTTTTTAAATGAGGGTCCGATCTTTGGCCTGTCCGCAGCCGTCGCCTGGGGCTTTCGCTCGGCGTCAATATTATGACGCACTGTGTGCGCGCACAAACCTACACGTTGTGCAGGGCGGATGTTGTACGCATCGCCATATAAAGCGACCGGACCGCGCCCGCGATCCGGTCGCTTGGCACGTTATGGCAGTTCTCGCACAAAGATTGGAGCGTCACCGCGGTGGCGCAGCTCGCTGCCTAACGCCTCTTACAGGGGATGGGGCGAGGCGGCGTGCGGGGCTTGTCGGCACCCGCCCGGATGATCGCACCCTCCTCGCAGGCGGCGACGCACGCACCGCACTTGGTGCAGGCCTTCTGGTCGATGACGTGCACGAAGCGGTTCTTGCCGAGAATCGCCTCCTCCTCGCAGACGTCCGCGCATTCGCCGCAGCCCACGCACTTGTCGGGCAGGATGTGGAAGGTCATGAAAGCGTCGCACTCGCCGGCGTCGCAGGCTTTGCGGCTGTAGTGACGCTCGATCTCGGTACCGAACAGCTCGATCGCGCTCTTGGCCGCGCGGGCCAAAGCCGACCCTTGCTCGCACAGGCTCTGGGCCTCCATCACGGGGGCCAGGTCGCGCACGAGCTCGACGTCGCCGCTGCGGCCACGGCCGTTGCAGACATCGGTGAGGATGGCGGTGATTTGATGGCCTCCCTCGTAACCGTACACGCAGCGCCCGCAGCACTCGCGACGGTTGGCCTCGCACACCTCGCGCAGAGCGCGGGCCATGCAGTTCTTGGCCCCGTAGACGCGCACGTAGTCGCTCGTCATCTCCACGGTGGCGTCCGGAGCGTAAAACGTCGACGCGGGGAACCCTACGTAGACGGCCTTGGGCGATGCGACACCCGCAGCCTCGGCCAGATTGGCGCACGTCACGGTGGCCGCAAGCTCGACGGGTTCTGCAGCGCCGTCAACCCACACCCAGCGCTTGCCGTCTGCGGCCATCAGCTCGGCCGCAGAGACCACGCGGGCCTCGGAAGACGTGCCCGCGGGTGCAGACGGCATCATGCGGCGGTCCTCAAGGTACGCGCACACGGCGGACTCGTTGCCCCAGATATGACCCAGGGACGGGTCGCAGCCCACCACGCGGGCGGCACCGTCGAGCTCTCGGGCGAGCTTCTCGGCGACGGTACAGGCGGAGCTCACGAGCACGACGACGTCACCGGTAAGCGAGCGGACGGCCGCGGCGGCGGCGTCGACGTCGCGCTCGAGCAGGGTCTGGGCAACAGGGGCCTGCGCGTAGACGGGCATGAAGTTTACGATGGTTGTCATGTCCATACCTCCTAAAACTCGTTCCACAGGCGCGGGGCGTGCAGGGTCAGGCGCAGGTCGCACTGCAGGCAGCGGCTGGCCTCGCAGATGGCCTCGGCCTCGGAGTACGGGCACTCGAACGCATCGAAGCTCTTTGCACGCTCGGCGCCGTCCGCTATCTCGGGCTCGACGCGCCCGGCATCGAAGGCCTCGGGACGTGGGCCGATCCACGGGTTGGGAGCCTCGTGCGTGGTCAGGCACGCCGAGATGTCGCCGTCGCCACCCAGAGCGCGGTCGATGGAGGCGGCGCACGTGCGACCGGCCTCGATCGCGGCGATGACGGACTTGGTGCCCGTCACGCAGTCGCCGGCGCTCCACACGCCCTCGACGCTCGTGCGGCCCTCGTCGTCGGCCACGATGTAGGGACCGTGCGTGAGCTCGAGACCCATGTCGAGGGTGCCCTCGGGCTTCTGGCCCACGGCAAAGACCACGTGATCGGCGGGCAAGGTCAGCTCGCCGCCGTCGACCAGCTCGGTCACGGGCCTGCGGTCCTCGTCGAAGTAGAACTTGGCAATCTTGTGCACGGTTACCGAACCGACACGGCCGCTACCGGGCTCGGACTCGTTGATAGACGTGAACGCGTAGGCGTCGTGCAAAACGATGCCCTCTTCGGCGCCCTCGGCACGCTCCTCGGGAGTCGACGTCATGGCGTCGACGGCCTCGAGACAGGCCATGTGCACGCTCGCGGCGCCCAGGCGCACGGCGGTGCGGGCGCAGTCGTAGGCCACGTTGCCGCCACCCAGCACGACCACGTCGCCCGAGGCGTCCATGGACTCGCCGTTGCGGGCGGCTTTGAGGAAATCGGTGTTGACGTAGACGCCGTCGAGGTCGCACCCGGGCATACCCAGACGAACGCCCGCATGGGTGCCGACCGCCACGAGGACCGCGTCGTACCCCTGTCCGAGCAACCCAACGGGATCGCCCACGCGCTCGGAGCACCTGATCTGGATACGCGGCTCGGCGTCAGTCGCCTGCGTGGTCTCGAGGATCGCAGCGACCTCGCCGTCGACCACGGCATCGGGCAGGCGGTAGGCCGGGATACCGTAGCGCATCTGGCCGCCAGTCTTCTCGTTGGCCTCGAACACCGTGACGGCATGACCCTTCTGAGCCAGGAACTGCGCAGCGGTCAGGCCGGCGGGACCGGCTCCCACCACGGCTACCTTCTTGCCGGTGAGAGGCTCGTGACGTACGAGTTCTTTCCACGCACCGTCGTCGCGCACGGCTGCCGCGCGCTTGAGGCGGCACACCGACACGGGCGCTTGGTCGAGCTCGTTGTGCTTGCAGGCCGACTCGCAGTTGTGGGTGCAGATGGAGCCCAGAGTCTCGGGGAAGGGCACCTTCTCGCGCACGACGGCGGCTGCCTCGCCCCACTTGCCCTCGCGGATGCGGCGTAGGTAATCGGGGATGTCGATATGTGCCGGGCAGGTACTGCGACAGGGCACGACTGCATCGGCACGGCTCGAGC
Source organism: uncultured Collinsella sp. (assembly GCA_937930475.1). GTDB lineage: Bacteria > Actinomycetota > Coriobacteriia > Coriobacteriales > Coriobacteriaceae > Collinsella. The sequence continues at coordinate 9,263 of CALGKS010000392.1, forward strand.
CAGCTGATGCCTCGCGCAGCACGTCGACGATGGAACCGGTGGGGCACACCTCGACGCAGGCGCCGCAGAAGCGGCAGCCCGCCTCTTCGAGCGACACGAGCCCGTCGGTGCCGATGCGGATGCCCTTCTCGGTGTGCTGGTAGCCAAGCACGCCGACGCCGCGCAGGTCGTTGCAGGCGCGCACGCAGCGGCCGCAACGGATGCAACGGGTGAACATATGGGTGATGAGGGGGTTGGACTCGTCGGTCGACACGACGCGGCTCTTAACGCGCCACTTCGTGGGCGAGACGCCCATGTACTGGTACATGGACTGCAGCTCGCAGGTGCCGTACTTGGGACAGCCGGTGCAATCGGTGGGGTGCGTGGCCAAGATGAGTTCCATGGCCGTCTTGCGCACGCGCTCGGCGCCCGGCGCGGCGGAGTCGACCACCATGCCGTCAGCCACCTCGGTCTTGCAGGCGCACACGGGCTCATCGGATCCGTCGACGCACACCATGCACAGACGGCAACCGCCGACCGCCTCCAGATCGGGATGCTTGCACAAATGCGGGATGAAGATGCCCGCGTCGAGCGCGGCGTCGAGGACGGTCGTCCCCTCGTCCGCCTCGACCTGCTGGCCATTAATCGTCAGCTTCACGTTGTTCCTCCCTTGTCGCAGGGGTTTCTTTGCAAAAAGCGCGCCCGCCAGGCCGCAGGACCCGACGGGCGCACCGAGTTCGCACAGGATGCCCCGTGCGCACGCTTTTAGTATTCGAAGATCTTGGCTGCGGCGTTCTCACCGGCAATGCGGCCGGAGTTGAGGCAGAAGCCCATGGTGTTGCCGGGAATGCAGAAGTTGTAGGAGTCGCCGTAAATGGTACAGGCGTCGGTGCCCACGCAGTACAGGCCGTCGATGACGTGGGACTCCTCGTCCATGACCTCCATCTTGTGGTTGATGAGCACGCCGCCCAGGGTACCGTACGCGCCCATGTACTGCTTGCAGCAGTAGAAGGGGCCCTTCTCCAGGGGCTGCATGAACTCGCGCTCCTTCTCGAACAGGCTGTCCCAGCCCTCGGCGCACATGTCGTTGTACTCCTCGACGTTTGCAATCAGGCCATCGACGTCGATACCGGCCTTCTCGGCGAGCTCCTCGAGGGTATCGGCCTGGCAGATGGGCTCGTAGCCGTCGGCCAAATCGCGCTCCCACTGCTCCTCGAAGCCCTCGTACAGGTCGTGCGGGTGGATGTGGGAGATGATGTCGGGACCGTTCTTCTTCCAGCGCTTGAGCATCTTGGCGTCGAAGATGGCATAGCCGACCTTGCCGGGCAGGTGATTGATGGCGTTGCCGGTGAAGGTGGTGTTGTAGATCTCGTCCTCGGGCATGAAGCGCTCGCCGTTGCGGTCGCACCAGTAGCAGGGCTGACGGAACGCACCCTCGATGTAGAAGTGGTTCATGTTGTCGGGGATCTGGTACATGAGCTCCATGGTGACGGGCGTGTGGCCGGCGCCGACCTCGTGGCACATGTTGATACCGTCGCCGTCCATGCCGGGGATGGCGAAGGAGAAGAGGTTCTTACCCCAGTCGAGGCCGATCTTCTCCTTGATGAGCTGGGTATTGTGGCCGAAACCGCCGGTTGCGACGATGACGCTCTTGCAGGAGATCTCGATCTCTTCACCGTTCTTCTCGGTGGCGCGGACGCCGCAGACGGCACCCTCGTCGTTGGTGATGAGGGAGGAAGCGGGGGTCTCGAGCATGAACTCGACGCCCAGCTCCTGGGCGCGCTCGGTCATACGCTTGGTCATGGTCGTTGCGGCGCGGGGACCGGGCTCGGAGCCGTCCTCGGGCCGTACGACATGCCAGGTGTACTCGCCGTCGGCGTAAGCACGGTTGCGCTCGCGGGCGCGGAAAGCGGGGCGGACGGAGTCAAACTCGACGCCCATGTCCATGAGCCACTGGATGGTGTCGCCGGACTTGAAGTAGTAGGCACGAACGAGACGGGCGTCGACCTGGTAATGGGTAAAGAACATGTGGCGACGGAACAGCTCGCCGGGGGTGACCTCGATCATGGCTGCCTTCTGGATGGGGGAACCCGCAGCGGCGGGGCCCATGCCCATATTGGCGGCACCGCCGGTGTTGGCGGCCTTCTCGAGGGTGATGACGCGGGCGCCAGACTCGGCGGCTGCGACGGACGCGGCCAGACCGGACAGGCCGGCTGCGACGACGACTACGTCGGTTTCGAGCTGCTTCATATCTTCTCCTTTACGTTGGGGCCGAATGCCCCGCCGATAGAACTTCGTTATCTATAAGCCTGGACCTGGGCAGACACAGGCTCAATGTGCGCACGCACAAACATCCAAGCGAACCGTCTAGTGCATCTGTGGCTCGGGATCGCTCATGAGGTTGCGGGCGATGGACTCGGCCTGACGTGCCCACACGAACGAGACGACGTAGCCGACGATCCAGCACTGGGGAAGCGACCCCATGAGCGCAAAGGGGAACGCGGCCAGGGGCATGCCCTGCATGACGATAGCGTTCACATAGGTGAGGATGATCGCGTTGATGGCGACGTAGACGGTGTTGACGACCAGGTTGAGCAGTAGACCGAACTTAAGGCCGTCGGACGGCTTGGCACCGCAGGTGCCGGCAAAGGCGAAGCCCCACTTCTCGGACGGGACGAACCAACCAATGAAGAACGAGATGACGTAGGACATGGCGGTGTTCATAAGCGTCGACTGGATGAACGCGGGCATGAACGCCTCGGCGGGCAGCCCCGCAGACGAGATTCCGATGTAGCTGGCGACCAGCGAGATGGAGATGGCGATGGGGATATTGGTAAGAAGGACCTTGACGAGCTTGGTCGAATTCTTCATAGGCATGGCGGTCAACCTTCCGATATAAGCGGACAAAATACGGACCCTACCAAATAGGGTTTCTTGGCAGGGCCCGCTGGGGAGCAAACTATGTGCTAGTCACGCTCGGGCATGACGGGCTGGATGGCATCGCGGTAGAAGGCGACACGCTCCTTGTACTCGGGCGTCTTCTTCATCTCGGCCAGGATGCCCTCGTTGCGGCCGATGTCCTCGCCATGGATCTTCTTACCGGAGATGGTGTCGTGGGCCTTGTGCAGGTCCTCGTCCTTATAGGAGACGGTTACGACGCCGTCGACGACATCCACGGTGCCCTCGAGACCACACACGCAGCAGATGGCACGGTTCTCGCCGGGGACCAGGTAGAAGTCGTTGCAGTTGCAGTGGGGGCAGACGCCCTTCTTGCCCTTGAACTCGGCGTGCTCGATGTCCTTGGCGGCCTCGGCGATGTTGGTGCCGATCTCACGGGCGCGCTCGATGAGCTCGTCCTGCATAAGGGCGGTCTTGGCCCAGGGCACCCACTCGTTGTCGATGACCTTCCAAGCGGGGGTCATGGACTGGATCTGGTGCTCGGACTCGACGTGGGTGCCCCAGTCAGAACCGCCGATGCCGATGTAGGACACGACCTTGGGGCTCATGATCGCGGGGTTAGGCGCGTTCTCGGGCTTGCCCATCTTGTTGGCGATCTCGGTGCAGATGTAGTTGTTGCCGGTGTCCATGCGGGGCCCGAAGCGGTCCATGATGGTGTGGAAGAGGCCCGAAGCGCCGGTCTCGAAGATGGGGTCGCACATGATGACGCCGTCAGCGTTGAACATCTTGAATGCCAGCCAGTCGAAGTCGTCCTTGTGCATGCACATGTTGCCGCGGCCGCTCATAAGGGCCTTGACGCAGGCGATGCAGCCGGTGCAGTGCTTGATATTGAGGTCCATCGCACGGATGAACTCGATCTCGCAGCCAGCCTCCTGGGCGGCGAGCAGAGCGACCTTGCAGATGGTATCGTTGTTGCCGTTTTTGGTACCGAACGATACGCCGACGATCTTAGTCATACGACCAATCCCTTCCCTTGCGAATGGGCCCTGTGCCCTTTCTGTCTGGGTTTCTCCTGTACCATGAGTATCCGACGCAAGGGCGAGCACCCGCTATGTGTGCCCGATTAAGCATTGGCTTGGCGTGGACGCGGCGCTTGTGCGCGCGTACAATTTCAAACGAACCGAGCCGCTAGCAAACTGCGAGCGGTATATAACCGACCGCGAACGTTGAGCTGGAGGCTCCATGAAAATTCGCTCGATCCTCGCCGAACTCGAAGTCGTCGATTGTCGAGCGGCGACCGAGTTCGCTCTCAACCAAGAGGTCGTATGCATTACCGCCGTCGACTTGGCCGCCCGGGCGAGTGAAGCTCGTGTCACCCCTTTGGGCATGCGAGAGCTCGTCTTGTGCCGCCCGGGCGACTTCGGCGGACCGTGGACACCGCCGGGGACCGTATCGCTCGTCCTCTACCACGCGGCAATTCCCGACGACGCCGTGCATGCCAGCACGTCGTGCATCGTTGCAGCCACGTCGCTCCCCATAAGCAAGGCGTTCGAGCGCTTTGACCGCATACCCCAGCAGGTCGTAGCCATCGACGCCATGAAGGGCCGTCTGTTCGACACCTTCCAGCACACGCACAACATCCGCCAGTTCGTCCAACGCGCCTACAACGTCTTAGGGCTGCCCACCATTGTGGTCAACACCGATGGTCGCATCCTCGCCCACGTGGGCGAGTTCTCCGATGCGCGCGAGGATATCGCCGCCCAGCTCAAGACAGGCTACATCGCACCTGAAGTCCAGGCCGTCATCGACCGTGACTGCATCGTCGAAAACGCCCGTGCCAAGCACTACCCCGACGCGAGCCACGACATCTCGAACGACGAGAACTGGGTCACGAGCGTCGTCTACTACAAGCGCTTGGAACTCGGTCGGTTTGACGTCTACAAGCCCCAGGGAGCCTTTACCGGCTACGACCTGGAGCTTATCGACTATGCGGGTTCCTTGGCGGGCATCATCATCGACCGCATGACCGATGTGGCCACCAGCTCCAACCAAGGGGCGTCGGTCCTGTCGGATATTCTCGACGGGCGGTTCACCCAAACCAAAGACGCGACGGGCAGGCTCGCCGACGCCGGCGTCGACACCTCCGGTGCCTATGCCATGCTCACCGTCGAAGGGGAGCGGCTATTCGCCTCCCCCACGTACAGCTCGCATGTCGGGCGCCTTATGAAAGACGTTTTTCCCCACGGCATCTGGGTCACCCACCGCAACACGTTCTGTATGCTGCTCCCCATGCCGCACATCGACGGCCCGGCGTTTCCCTATTACGAGAAGCTCGAGGAGCTTACGCTCGACAACCCCCCGCTTGCGGCGCTGCTGGTCAACAACTCGCTGCGCGCCTATGTGAGCGAGCCGTTCGAAAACATCCTACTGTGCCCGGTTGGCTTTGAAGAGTGCATCCAGCTTTCGTCGGCCGTCGACGACGACTCCATCGTCTCGCTGCACTGGCACCATCGCCTGCGCGCCATGGCCGTCTCCGTCGCCAACGCAAGCCATCGCGGAACGCGCCTGCTATGCGATCAGCGTATCCTCGCCGCGCTCGACTACGACCGTGCCAAGGGTACCGAGTACATCGCAACCATCAAGGCGTTTCTGGAGCATCCCGGCGACGCGACCGCGGCGTCGAACGAGCTGTACGTCCACCGCAACACGTTCTTCTACCGTTTGCGCAAGGCCCGCGAAATGTTCTCCATACCGCTCGATACCGGCGAGGACATGCTCAGCGCACGTTTCACCATTGAGGTCGCGCTCTCCATGCCCGATCTTCTCGATCGAGGGCTGGAGTAACGGATAAGAGCTAGCGATTGTACCTATCGCACTTCTTCCGCCACCTCGGAAGCTCGCTTTTGATCTCGGCGATCCATGTGTAATCCATGGATGTCAGTTCTCGCCCCTTATGCGATTGCTGGAGGAGGTCGAACGCGAGGGGACAGAGCTCATTTCGGCTTAATCAATAGCACCCAAGCACGCGGGCTGCACGTCGGCGACGCTGCTATGCTTAGGCTCAACTGTCTTGAGGAGCATGTGCCTATGTCTACGTTTTTGAATGCCAGCCCCATCTTTGGGCCCGTCCGCAGCCGTCGCCTTGGTCTCTCACTCGGCGTCAACATGATGCCTGCCAGCGGCAAGATTTGCACGTTTGACTGCATCTATTGCGAGAACGGCTTTAACAGCGAGCGCCCGTGCCATGAGCCATACAACACGGCCGCCGTGGTGCACGACGCGCTCGAGGCCAAACTGCGCGAGATGGCCGCCGAGGGCGAGCTTCCCGATGTGATCACCTTTGCCGGCAATGGCGAGCCCACTGCCGCTCCGGAGTTTCCGCAGGCCATCGCCGGCGCGGTGGCGCTGCGCGACAAGCTGGCCCCGGATACCAAGATCGCCGTGCTCTCCAACGGCACGCGTGCCGACCGCCCCGAGGTGCACGACGCGCTCATGATGGTCGACGACAATATCCTCAAGCTCGACACGGTCGATCCGGCGTTTATCCAGCTGCTCGACCAGCCCGTCGGCCCCTACGACGTCGAGCACCAGATCGAGACGTTCGCGAGCTTTAACGGTCACGTCATTATCCAGACGATCTTTTTGACCGGCGAGTACCAGGGTAAGTCCGTCGACAACACCGGCGAAGAGTACGTTGGCCCTTGGCTCTCGGCACTCGAGCGCATTCGCCCGCAAGAAGCGACCATCTACACGGTGGCACGCGAGACGCCGGTCGCCGGCCTTGCCAAAGCGGCGCCCGAGGTGCTCGACGCCATTGCCGCGCGTGTCCAAGCCCTCGGCATCCCCTGTCAGGTGAGCTACTAGTACGTATCCACGATCCAGACAGCCAGCCCCCCCTCTCACCCCATCAGTTGCGGTGATATAGTTCCTGTTTATGCCGTTAAACCGCTTAAATCGGAACTATATCACCGCAACTCATATAGGCATGTTAGTGGGCTATACTAGCTGCGGATGAAAGGAAGTTAGCCATGTTTGACAAAGGACCTGTGCCCGGCCGCAACGACGCTTGCTGGTGCGGCAGCGGCAAGAAATATAAGAAGTGTCACAGCGCTTTTGATGAGCGCCTCGAGCGTCTGTGGGAGGAAGGCTGGAACGTTCTGCCCCGCACGCTCTACAAGACGCCCGAGGACATCGAGGGCATCAAGCGTTCGGCCGCCATTAACGTGGGCGTGCTCGACTACGTGGGCGAGCATATCGCCGCGGGCATGACCACCAACCAGATCGACCAGATGATCTACGACTACACCGTCGAGCATGGCGGCACGCCGGCCGACCTCAACTACGAGGGCTATCCCAAGAGCGTGTGCACCTCGATCAACGACGTCGTCTGCCACGGCATTCCCTGCGACACGGACGTCCTGCACGAGGGCGACATCATCAACGTCGACTGCTCCACGATTCTTAACGGCTACTTTAGCGATTCGAGCCGCATGTTCTGCATCGGCGAGGTCTCGGCCGAGCGCCAGCGCCTGGTCAACGTCACTCGCGCCAGCGTGGAGGCAGGCCTTGCCGCCGTCAAGCCGTGGCTGCCGCTGTCCGTCATGGCCGAGGCCGTGCAGAAGACGGTCGAGGACGCCGGCTTTAGCGTGGTGCGCGAGTACGGCGGGCACGGCATTGGCAAGGAGTTCCACGAGGACCCGTTCGTGGGCTTCACCACCGAGGCACCCGACGTGGACACCATCATGGTGCCGGGCATGGTCTTTACCATCGAGCCCATGGTCAACGCCGGAGCGCCCGACATTAAGATCAGCAAGGGCGACGGCTGGTGCGTGCGCACCAAGGACGGCAGCGACTCGGCTCAGTGCGAGGTGCAGCTGGTCGTGACCGAGGATGGTTACGAGCTGCTGAGCTGGTAGCCGTACGAACGCCGGATGCTGGCGGGCACACCCGTCTTGCATCCGGCGTTTTCTTTGAACGTTTTGCCTGATAAAACCTGCAAAAATAAACCTGTCCCTTTTTGGCAGGTGAGCGGAGAGGACTGCTTGTGAACATCTTGGTTTTGCTGCCCGTCAACGATCGTCATCGCGCGATCCTTGAGTCGAGTGCTCCGGGCGAAGACTTTATCTATACGAGCGCCGGCGCCGCTACGCACGAGCAGGTCGCCGATGCCGATGTGATCCTGGGCAACATCGACCCCGCTATGCTCACGGCGTGCGAGCACTTGCAGCTGCTTCAGCTGCAGAGCGCCGGCTATGACGATTACCTCGCCGCCGGTACCGTGCCGGCCGACGCCAAGCTCTCCTGCTCGGTGGGCGCCTACGGCCAAGCCGTGAGCGAGCACATGTTTGCCATGGTCCTTTCCATGATGAAGCGCCTGCCCGGCTATCACGACTTGCAGCGCGAGCATCGCTGGGAGGATTTGGGACCGGTCACTTCGCTCAAAAATGCCAACGTACTGGTGCTGGGTGCGGGCGATATTGGCGGGCACTTTGCCACGCTCTGCCGCAGCATGGGCGCGCACGTCCGCGGCATCAAGCGCCATCCGCTCGTCTACCCCATCGTGTTTGAGGATATGGACGGCATGGACGCCCTGCCCGAGCGCCTGGCCGAGGCAGACGTCGTCGCGTCCTTTATGCCCAGCACGCCCGAAACCCGTGGTCTGGCAAATGCCGAGTTTTTCGCCGCAATGAAGCCAGGCGCGTTCTTTGCTAACGGCGGCCGCGGCG
>CALGKS010000393.1 GCA_937930475.1 uncultured Collinsella sp.
GCATCCAGAGCTTGCCCTGCTCGATGGTGAACTCGATGTCGCACATGTCGCGGTAGTGGTCCTCGAGCGTCAGGAAGACGCGCTCAAGCTCCTCGCCTGCAGACTCGAGACCCGGAGTGCTCTTGAGGTCGGCAATGGGCTCGGTGTTGCGGATGCCGGCGACGACGTCCTCGCCCTGGGCGTTGACCAGAAAGTCGCCGTAGAACTCCTTGGTGCCGTCGGCCGGGTTGCGCGTAAAGGCGACACCGGTCGCCGAGGTCTCGCCCTTATTGCCAAAGGCCATAGCCTGGACGTTGACGGCGGTGCCAAGGTCGTCGGAAATGCCGTGCTGCTTGCGGTAAATGCAGGCGCGCTCGTTCATCCAGCTGCCAAAGACGGCCTGGATAGCAAGGCGCAGCTGGAGCTCCGGATCGTGCGGAAAGACGGGCTTGCCTTCCGCGACCTCGAGCTCGGGGTACTGGGCGGCCTCGACGTTGTCGGAGAAAATGCACTTGAAGGTCTCGACGAGCTCCTGCAGGTCCTCGGCCGAAAGCTCGGAGTCGACGCGAACGCCGGCGACCAGGCGGGCCTGGGTCAGGGCATTCTCAAACAAGTCGGCATCGACACCCATGACGACGTTGGAGAACATCTGGATAAAGCGACGATAGCTGTCCCAGGCAAAGCGCGGGTTCTGCGTCTGGGCGATAAGGCCCTGAACGGACTCGTCGTTGAGGCCCAAGTTGAGGACCGTGTCCATCATGCCGGGCATTGAAAACGGAGCGCCCGAGCGCACCGAGACGAGCAGCGGGTCACGGGCATCGCCGAGCTTCTTGCCGCAGCGAGCCTCGAGGTCGGCCTCGGCGGCAACGATCTCGTCGAGCGCGCCTTCGGGCCAGACGTTGCCGGCACCAGAGTACTCGACGCAGGTCTGGCAGGTAATGGTAAAGCCACCGGGAACCGGCAGGCCAATGCGGCTCATCTCGGCAAGGTTAGCGCCTTTGCCGCCAAGCACGAAGTTCATGGACTTATCGCCCTCGGTAACACATGTGCCCTGGGCATCGGTTCCAAAACGGTAAACCCTCTTGCAATCGCTCACGATACTTCCCCTTCCATGCGCTCTCGCGCACGACCGTGGTAACGAATCGGCCCGCCGGATGCGGGCCGTGAGGGAACTATACGGCGGGTTTTGAACGGACTTGAGCAGAGGATACGCGGTTTGGTAAACGTGCTAAAACTAGCGGTAAACGGTAGGTAAAGGTGGTTACCTTATGAAGATACCACTACAAGAGACTCGCAGGTCAAATGCAAGTTATTTGCTAAATCGCTTTATCAGTATCAGGTATTTTAAGCTAATCCAATAAGCTACTTTTGTTGGGTGCGGCGGGCGGCACGGCGAGCTCTTGCCTCTTGAATCTCTTCGATATGAGCGATGATCTCGGAGGCACTCTCCTCGATCGCCTTGCCGTCAGTGCGCACCACAAAGCAACCCAGGCGCTTCATGAGGGCACGAGCCTCCTCGAGCTCACTGCGCACGCTCTCGGGCTCGGCATAGGAGCCGGCAACGGCACGGGCATAGTCGTCGCCCAGGCGGCTATCGCGAATCTCGGAAATCACATCGACGGTCGAAATCAGACCGAAGAGACGCATAGGATCGACCTCGTAAATCGACTTGGGCGGCTCCATACCGTGCGCCAACGGAACGTTGGCGACCTTGTAGCCCTGAAAGGCCAAATACATCGACAGCGGTGTCTTGGATGTGCGCGACACGCCCAGCAGCACGATATCGGCATCCGACAAATCATCGCAGCCGCGCCCGTCATCGTGCTCAACGAAGTACTCCATGGCCTCGATGCGGTGGAAATAGCGATCGTCGGTCTTGTGAATCACACCCGCCACTCCTTTTGGCGGCACGCCAATAAGCGAAGACAGCACCGCAAGCGTCGGGCCGATCAGGTCGACCGAGCGAATGTGCAGCATGCCCAAGTAGTCGAGCACGCGAGCACGAAGCGCCGGATCGACGATGGTATGGAACACGGCGATATCGCGATGGTCGGCATCAACTCGCGGGCCCACAAACGACTTGACCTGCTCCACCGAGGTCACCTTAGGCAGACGTAAAACACGAAAAGCCCCTTCATCAAATTGCCCGGACGCCGCAAGCACCACCTCACAAGCGGTATCACCGAGCGAGTCGGAGATAACGATAACGGTGGGACGAGCGGTGACCGGGCAATCCATGCGGGGCTCCTTTTGCGCTTATGCGCAGGCTAGCTTACTTTTTGCGAGCAAGCTCACCGATGTTGGCGATGCCGGAGAAAACGGCCTCGAAGCGGTTGAGCAGCTTAAGGCGATTATCGCGGAGCTGCTCGTCCTTGTCCATGACCATAACCTCGTCAAAGAAACGGTCGATGGGCGCGCGTAGGGCGGCGAGGGCGGCAAACGCGGAAGGATAATCCTCGGCGGCGAGAGCGGCATCGACGGCGGTCTGAGCGGCCTCGGAGGCGTCGGCAAGCGCAAGCTCGACCTCGCCCATCAGAGCGCGATCGTACTCCGCGCCCAGCTCGGGCTTGGAGATGTGCGCGGCGCGGGCATAAGCGGTCGCCAGGTTGTCGAAGGTCTCGGCGTCGTTCTTGCGGGCCTCATCGAGGGCGGCGCAGCGGGCGAAGAAGACCGACGGGGCAATGATGTGCACCGCGGAAACGGCGGCAACGGTGTCGGCCGGGATCTTCTCGTCGCGGGCCATGCTCACCAAACGGCCGTGGAAGAAGTCGCGAACCTGCTGGGCGACCTCGGCGGCGTCGAACTCAATGCCCTGCTCGCTATAGAGCTCGAGCGCAAAGTCGATGAGCGACGTGGGGTCGATCGGCAGACGGTCGCGCAGGATATTGATGATGCCGATGGCGGCACGACGCAGCGCGTACGGGTCGGAAGAGCCGGTCGGGGGCTCGCCGATGGCAAAGATGCCGGCCATGGTATCGAGCTTGTCAGCGCAGGCCACAATGCAGCCAGCGGTGCCCTCGGGTAGCTCGTCGCCGGCAAAGCGGGGACGATAGTGATCGCGAATAGCGTGAGCGACCTCGTCGTTCTCCCCCATCGCGCTGGCGTAGTAACCGCCCATCACACCCTGCTGGCTCGTGAACTCGACAACAGCGTTGGACACCAGGTCGGCCTTGCACAGGTGAGCGGCGCGGCCGGCATCGGCGGCCAGGTGGGCACCCAGGTGAGCCTCGCGGGCAATAGCGAGCGCGAGCTGCTCAATACGCTCGGACTTGGCGAGCACGCTGCCGAGCTTCTCCTGGAAGGCGACCTTGGCCAGGCGCTCACGGAACTCGTCGAGGGAGATCTTCAGATCCTCCTCGTAGAAGAACTTGGCGTCGTCCAGGCGGGCGCGCACGACACGCTCGTTGCCGTCGATCACGCGCTCGGCATTCTCGGGCTTGCTGTTGGAGACGATCACGAACTCACGCGTCAGCTTGCCCTCGCCGTCATAGATCGGGAAGTAGCGCTGGTTGGTGAGCATAGACTCGCAGATGATCTCGTGCGGGACCTTGAGGAACTCCTCATCAAAGGTACCGACGAGCACCGTCGGCCACTCGCAGAGGTTGATGACCTCCTCGAAGACCTTCTTGGGCGTATCGACGTGGCAGCCGGGGCGCGCAGCCTCGACCTCGGCGATACCGGCAAGGATGGCCTCGCGACGGCGCTCGGCAGAAAGCACGCCGGCGTCCTCGAGCACCTGCTCGTAGACGGCGGGGCTGGCGACCACATGGTCACCGGGGCCAAGCACGCGATGACCGCGCGTGGTGTTACCACTCGTCACGTCGGCAAACGACACGGGCACAACGTCCTCGCCCAGAAGGCAGCAGATCCAGCGGACCGGACGTACAAACGTGGCGTGCTCGTGGCCCCAGCGCTGAGAGCGGTAGTTGGGCCACTGCAGGCCGGCGATGGTCTTCTCGCACAGGGCCGTCAGGATCGGGGTGGCCGGGGCGGAAGGAATGTTCTTCTCGGCAAAGACGTACTCACGGCCGTCGGTGTCCTCGCGACGGACCAGGTCCTCGGCAGCCACACCGCACTTGCGGGCAAAGCCCTGGGCGGCCTTGGTGGCGTTACCGTCGGCATCGAAGGCGATGTTGGCCGCGGGGCCACGCTTAACCTCGTGAACCTCATCGGTCGCGGTGGCGACGTCGGCAACGAGCGCAGCCAGGCGACGCGGGCTCGAGATCACGCGGACCTCGCCATGGGCCAGACCGGCCTCGTCGAGACCCTTGGCGATCATGGTGCCAAGCTGCTTGACGGCATTGTTCAGCGGTGCAGAGGGCATTTCCTCCGTACCGATCTCAAACAGGAAATCCTTAGCGTCTGCCATGGCTTACGCCACCTCGCCTTCCTGATCGGCATTCTCGTTGATTCCGGCGACCTCGGCCATATAGGCCTCGCAGCACGCCTTGGCGACGGCGCGGACGCGCAGGATGTAGTTGGCGCGCTCGACTGCGGACAGCGCACCGCGGGCATCGAGCAGGTTGAAGGCATGGCTGCACTTCATGACGCAGTCATATGCCGGCAGCGGCAGCTTGCGCTCCAGGCAGGAGTGGCACTCGGCCTCGTAGTCGTCAAATTTCTGACGCATCATCTCGACGTTGGCGACCTCAAAGTTGTAAGCACTAAACTCGCGCTCGTTCTCAAGGAACACGTCGCCGTAGGTCATGGGCGTGCCGTCGGGCAGGTAGCTCCACACCAAGTCGTAGACAGAGTTAACGCCCTGGGCGTACATGGCGATGCGCTCCAGGCCGTAGGTGATCTCGACAGGCACGGGGTCGACCTCGATGCCACCCACCTGCTGGAAGTACGTAAACTGCGTGACCTCCATGCCATTGAGCCAGACCTCCCAGCCAAGGCCCCAGGCGCCGAGCGTCGGGCTCTCCCAGTCGTCCTCGACAAAGCGGACGTCATGGTCGTTGGGGTCCAGGCCAATGGCGGCCAGCGAACCCAGGTAGAGCTCCTGGGCGTTGACCGGCGAGGGCTTGATGAGCACCTGGAACTGATAGTAGTGCTGCATGCGGTTGGGGTTCTCGCCGTAGCGGCCGTCGGCGGGACGGCGGCAGGGCTGCGCATAGCAGGTGCGCCACTCGGCGGGACCGAGCGAGCGCAGCGTGGTCGCGGTATGGAAGGTACCGGCACCGACCTCGGAGTCATAGGGCTGCATAATGACGCAGCCCTGCTCGCCCCAGTACTGCTGGAGGCGCAGGATGATGTCTTGGAAGGAAAGCG
>CALGKS010000394.1 GCA_937930475.1 uncultured Collinsella sp.
TCCGAGGACGTTCCGGAGAGAAACCCCCGTCACGCCCCCGGATTCCCGGTGGGAGTTCTAGACCTTGTCGGCCTTAGTACATACCGCCGCCCTGCTGACCGGCAGTGGCAGCAGCGATAGCGTCCTCAAGCTGAGTGTTTTTGGGCACATCGGAGACGGTAGCCTCGGTGATGAGGATCAGGCTGGCGACAGAAGCAGCGTTCTGCAGGGTGACGCGGCTGACCTTGACGGGGTCGAGGACGCCCATCTCGATCATGTCGCCCCACTCGCCGTTGGCAGAGTTGAGACCCTGGCCGGCGGGCAGCTCGGCAACCTTGTCGACCACGACAGCGCCCTCAAAGCCAGCGTTCTTGGCGATAGTAGCGACCGGAGCGGTCAGAGCCTTCTTGACGATATCGACGCCAATCTTCTCCTCGGGGTCGTCGATCTCAACAGCGTCGAGCGCAGGAGCAGCGTCCATGAAGGCGACGCCGCCGCCAGCGACAATGCCCTCCTCGACAGCAGCGCGGGTAGCCTGCAGGGCATCCTCGACGCGGTGCTTGATCTCCTTGAGCTCGGACTCGGTAGCAGCGCCGACCTTGATGACGGCAACGCCACCGGAGAGCTTGGCCAGGCGCTCCTGGAGCTTCTCACGGTCGAAGTCAGAGGTGGTGTTCTCCATCTCGCCCTTAATCTGAGCGATGCGGGCGTCGATGGCCTCCTTGGAGCCAGCGCCGCCGACGACGACGGTGTTGTCCTTGGAGATGGTGACGGACTTAGCGGTACCGAGCATATCGGCGGTGATGTCAGCGACCTTCACGCCCAGCTCGTCCAGAGCGGCCTGGCCACCGGTGAGGACGGCGATGTCCTCGAGGATGCGCTTGCGGCGATCGCCGTAGCCCGGGGCCTTGACGGCGCAGACGTTGAGGGCGCCACGGATCTTGTTGAGGACCAGGGTCGGCAGAGCCTCGCCGTCGATGTCCTCAGCGATGATGAGCAGGCCACGGCCGGCGCGCTGGACAGCCTCGAGAACAGGCATGATGTCCTGAACGCTGGAGATCTTCTGGTCGGTGATGAGGATGTACGGATCCTTCATCACGGCCTCCATGCGGTCGTTGTCCGTGACGAAATAAGCGGAGACATAGCCCTTGTCGAACTGCATGCCCTCGACGGTGTCGATGGTGATGTCGAACGTCTGGGAATCCTCGACGGTGATGACGCCGTCCTTGCCCACGACCTCCATGGCCTCGGCGATCTTCTCGCCGACCTCGGGGTCACCAGCGGAGATGGTGCCGACGGAAGCGATCTGCTCCTTGGTCTCGACCGGCTTGGCCTGCTTCTTCATCTCGGCGACGGCGGCGTTTACGGCCTTGTCGATGCCGCGACGGATGGCCAGCGGGTTGGCGCCGGCGGCGACGTTGCGCAGACCGTCGTTGACGATAGCCTGAGCGAGCAGGGTTGCGGTGGTGGTGCCGTCACCCACGGTGTCGTTGGTCTTGGTGGCGACCTCCTTCACCAGCTGAGCGCCCATGTTCTCGATGTTGTCCTCGAGCTCGATCTCCTTAGCGACGGAAACGCCGTCGTTGGTGATGGTCGGAGCACCGAACGTGCGCTGCAGAGCGACATAGCGGCCCTTGGGGCCCATGGTGACGGTAACGGCGTCGGCCAGAGTGTTGACGCCCTTGGCGAGCTTAGCGCGGGCATCGGTGTTGAACGTAATGTTCTTTGCCATGGTGAGTAATCCTCCAAAAGAAATGTGACTCGCGTCGCCGCTTCCGAGTCCTATGCGGCGACCGCGTTCAAAGACGAATCAGAGATTCTGACGAGACTAGGCCTCGACGACGGCGTAGATGTCGTCGGCGCGCATCAGCAGATACTTCTCGCCGTCGACCTTGACCTCGTTGCCACCAAACTTACCGTAAATGACAACGTCGCCGACCTGAACGTCCATGGGGATGCGCTCGCCCTTGTCGTTGACCTTACCGGCACCCACGGCAACGATGGTGCCGCGCTGCGGCTTCTCCTGAGCGTTGCTGGCGATGTACAGACCAGAAGCGGTCTTCTGCTCGGCCTCGTCGGGCTTGACCAGGACGCGATCTGCAAGCGGCTTCAAAGACGACATGCTTGTTTCCTCCTTTGTGGGCCGCGCGGTCATGCCGCGCGGGTTAACCCTTTTTGTTTGCGTACGCGTTGAATGGTACCCACGAATGGCGGGTTATACAACACAGAGTCAAAAAATCTTATTTTTTGGCACTTAGATTTTCTGAATGTCGGAGGATAACTTATGCGCAGCCCCAAGGCGGACCGGAAAGCATGAAGTTTTAGCGCGGCAACTTTGTGAATCAGCTTCTCAAGACTACAATCCTCCAGATGAAATATGCCCAGATGAGAGGAAGGGAGGGCAGATGACTGATGAGCTGAGCACCTCGGCATGGCGAGATATAGCACCGAATCGCGATGCACGCGACTCCATGCCGCCCGTTCGCACTCGCCTGCTCGCCCTGGCTCTCGTCTTCGCCCTTCTCGCGGTAACCATCCTCTCCCCCATCGCAACCGCCCATGAGTTGCATCATGACTGCACCGGCGCGGGCTGCACCATCTGCGCCGAGCTCGCCGGCAATCTGTCGATCGCCCGTGGCGGTGACACCGTCCCCGTGGGCGCGACATCGTTCATCACCCTCTTGCTGATCTCCGCCCTAGCCGTCATCGGCACCGAGCGATCTTCATATGCCCCGGTCACCCTATTATCCCTCAGGGTCCGTCTGGACGATTAACGGCTCCCAATTGAATCAAATAGCTACCGCGTGCCACAGCGGCATCGCCTTCGGCCGTCGGCACCCCGACGCAGCCGTTTTCAATTCAGGAGCAATCTATGGACAACCGAATCTACCGTCGCCATCCCAAGCGGCGTCCTATTCGTCACCGTGGTCCCATGGCGGCGGCATATATGCCCCTTTTAAGTGCGGTCTTTGCTCTCGCCGCTTCTGACGACAATGCGTCCAGCTCGACCCCGTCGAGGGGCTCACTGACAAACAGCTTAAAGCCGGCGAGGATTACCCACCCATCATGAACGACAACCTGGAGAAGCTCGTGAAGACGCTGAACTAGGAGTAAGGAACAGAGACGATGAAGATGAGCATGAAGGATCTGAAAAGCTGGATGACCGACCATCCCTACCCCCGTACGCTGGCAACGATCGGCGGCGCATCGATATGCTCGATGCTCGCCCTCGAGCTGCCCTCCAACCATGAACTATGGAAGATGCAGGCCGGACCGGCACTTTTAGAGCTTTTGCTCATCTTCTGCTTCTTGTGCCTGTTGTTCTATCTGCCGCACCGCCGTAAGACCCCCGCAATCGTTGGCATCGTTGCGCTCGCCAGCATCGGTATCGCCGAGTACTTCGTAATCACGTTCAAATCGATGCCCATCCAACCCGGAGACCTGTTCGCCCTCTCGACCGCTGCGACGGTCGCCGGCAGCTACACCTATGAGCTCAGCACTTTCTGCTTCATGGGGCTTGCCGCCGCGGCCTTGGGAATCGCGCTTATCGTCCTCATTCCGCGTGATGCATGTGGGCGACCGCCGCGCCGCGCATCGGAAACGTCCCCCGAGTCCATCGACCATGCGATGTCTGCGTCCTTGAAATCGAAGGACTCAAAGGCGTCTCCGGCAACCGAGGGGACATCGACAGCGCCGAGGGAGCATCCAGTCGCAATCAAATCCAAACTCCCCCTCTCCGTCGACCGTCGTACCGCACTTGTTGCCGGAGCCGCACTGGGGGCGCAGGCCTTCATCAGCTATTACGACACCTTGGGCATCAAGCTTCATACCTGGAAGCCCCTCGAAAGCTATTACAGTCAGGGGTTTCTCCCCACCTTTATTTCGAGCGCGCAAAAAATGGTGCCGCCTAAACCCAAGCACTACAAGAGCGGTGAGGCCTCGGCGATCATCAAGCGCCTTGCCGCGCGCTGGAACGCGGGCACGAACGGCATCGCCGACCCCTCCCGTGCCGCTGCCGTCGAACAGTTTGACCAGCTCAAGCCCTCAGTCATCTGTATCATGAACGAGTCCTTCGCCGACCTTTCAATCTTTAACGAACTGGGCTGTGGCTATAAGGGGCCCGAGCGCTTCAAAGCCATCGATAACGCGCTTCTGCAGGGAGTGAGCTACATGAGCGCCTTCGGTGCCGGCACCTGTAACAGCGAGTTCGAGTTCTTAACCGGACACTCCATGGCATTCCTGGGCGCTGGCGTCTACCCGTTCATGAGCTACAACCTGGCCCCGAGCGAGAACCTCGCCCGTCAGTTCAAGAGACTCGGCTATCGCACCGTGGCCATGCACCCCAACCACGCCACCAACTGGAATCGCGAGAACGTCTTCGCGGACATGGGATTCGACGAGTTCCTCTCGATCGAGGACTTCGCCGGCGCACCCGAGCTCTGCCGCAAGGTCACCGACGCCGCCACCTACGACAAGTGCCTCGAGGTACTAAAGCAGAGCGACCAGCCGATCTTCATCCACGACGTGACGATGCAAAACCACTCCGCCTATGACACGGGCTTGGTGCCCACCGACCAGCAACTGCACCTTGCCGTCGAAGGTGTGTCCGACAAAGTTATCACCTGGACCAATGAATACTGCTCGCTCATGGAAGCGTCCGATGCCGCCTTCGCCGCCTTCCTGGAAAAGCTGCGTGATCTCGACCGCCCCGTCGTCGTGGTGATGTACGGCGACCACCAGCCGTTCTTCACCGACCGCTACAACGACCTCTACTTTACCGATGAGGACGATGCCACCCATACCGAGCGCATCTGGCAGACACGCTATGTGGTCTGGGCGAACTACGATGTCGCCGGCAACGCACAAACGAGTGGGGAACTCAACACAAGCATCAATAACGTCGGTGCACTCGCACTCAATGCCATCGGTGCCCCGCTCACCGCCTACCAACGCGCACGCTTGCAAAACCAAGTGCACATGCCGGCGATAAACGTGGTGGGGGCGCAGGATGCGCACGGCGTTTGGTATACAGCCGAGGCCAAGAACGTTCCCGCCAAGACCGCTAATGCGCGCGATCGCCTGGACCGCATGCAATATCGTAAGCTCTTCGACCACGAAGGCTCGGTCTTTGCCACCCATAAGCAGGCGGCCGCCAACGAAACCGACCCCAACGCAGCTCCGGGAGCCTAGGGTTGACCAATCTCGGGCCCGGTATTCAGAAAAGTCAGTGCAGCAAAATGGCGATGCGGACAGCGACTTGGGCATGGTTTTCGCCGCTCGCACGGGTCCCCTGGGGAGCAGCGTGCATTTTTGGGAGTTTTCAGCAGGCCAGGACGGCTGCATACGCGCCGGACACACCATATTGGTCCCAAGAACGCCTTTGACCGGCGATTTGGGTCGACGGGCAAACCCCGTCAGGACAAAAAAGCGTGCCTCGCGCCGCACCGGACCCCAAAATGACGTCGATCTCCGCAATGCCACCCGACTGCAGCGGCACCGGCAGAGCTCACGGTGCTGAATACTCCATTTTTTGCACGGCCCAGGCGGGGGTACATCAGGACCGGAAAGAACATCTCAACTTTTTTTGCAATCTGCAACTGGAAGTATGCAAAACGCTAAGAGAAAGCATCGCTGATGTCCCAATTGAGCGCGCGGAGCAGCAGCGCTTCCACCCTGCGCCCAAATCCAGCAGAGAGGGGACGCTCCTAACGAACCCCCATCGGCAAACAAACGCGGCTCGAGCGCCATCCCAAAATAGGCTGCCCGAGCCGCGTTTAACGGTACGACATGAATATTAGCGCTCGTAAATCAAGTTGCCTGCCAGGTAGGTGGCCTGAACCTTGGTGGCTTGCAGCTCTTGGGGGTCGATGGTGAGCGGGTTTTGGTCCAGGACTACCAGGTCGGCGTATTTGCCGGGCTCTAGGCTGCCGAGGTTTTGCTCGTCGCCCGCTGCGTACGCGCTGCCAAGCGTGTAGCTGCGCAGGGCCGTTGCCGCGTCGATACGCTCGCTCGGCAGCCAGCCGCCCTCGGGCCAGTGGCTGTGGGGATCTTGGCGCGTGATAGCCGTGTAGAGCACGTTCATGCTGGTAACGGCCGTGATGGGGCTGTCGGTACCGAAAGCTTGACGGATACCGCGCTGCTGATAAGTTGCGAACGGCCACATGATGCGGCTGCGTTCCAGGCCCAGGTCGCGCTCCGGGCCACCCGGGTCGAGCGTGATGTGGCAAGGCTGGCTCGAGGCAATGACGTTGAGCTTGCGCAGACGATCGATGTCCTGAGGCAGCAGATTCTCCAGGTGCTCAAGCGTATTGTGGCCGTGCTGGGGCAAGCCGTAGAGCTCTGCCGCCTCCTCAAAGATATCGAGCGCAGCATGGATGGCACCGTCGCCGATAACGTGGATGCGCACGGTATGGTCACGCTCGGCTGCCGCCAAAACCAACTTGCGCATACGCTCGACAGGGACCGTCAGGCGGCCCTGGTCGCCCGGGAAGCGCGGGTTGGTATAGGGCTCAGTGAGGTATGCGGTATGCTCGCTCGACACGCCGTCGAAGAACTGTTTAAAGCCTGGCGCCGAGAGCAGCGCGTTGTTCGCGTAGCGGGTCTGGAGTTCTTCCAAGCGCGACTGGTCATCCAGCAGCGTGGGAAACAGATGGGCGCGGATGCCCAGCTTGCCGGAGGCCTGCAGCTTGTCGTAAACATCGTCGCGAATAAAGTCGCAGCCCGGCATGGGCATGAGCGACATATCGCAGATTGAGGTGATGCCTTGCTCGGCCATACGCTTCATCTGGTCGGCGTAAGCGCTCGCGATGCGGTCCTCGCCCAGCCACTCCAGGCAGCGCGGCAGCAGCTGCATAGCAGCCGCCTCGTGGACGATACCCGTAAGCTCGCCATTTGCATCTTTGTCGTAACTGCCACCCGCCGGAGGCTCGCTGTCGCGCGTAACGCCGAGCGCCTCGAGTGCGCGGCTGTTGAGCCACAGCGTGTGCCCGTCGCCCGAGTACATAACGCAGGGACGATCGGGAAATGCCGCATCGAGGGAGGCCTTGGTAGGGTGCTCGGGCGGATCCCAGCGGTAATCGCGCCAGCCCTGGGTCACGACCCAGGCGTCATCTGGCAAGCCTTGGGAAAACTCGAGCGCATGCTGCACCAATGCCGCCTCGGACGTGCCCATATCCATGAGCATGTACGGCGAGGAGCCAACCGAAGTATGGAAGAAATGCAGGTGCGCATCGTGGAAACCGGGGCAGACAAACTGCTCGCCGTAATCGACCACCGGCGTGGCGGCAGGTGCGGCGTCAATCACGTCATCGGGCGCGCCGACTGCGACGATGCGATCACCCGCGATGGCGATCGCCAGCTCGCGGGCGGTATCGATACCGTCTTGGGCGGTAAAAACGTTCTTGGAGCGGATAATCCGATCGATATGCTGCATGAGCATCCCCATCTCTGGCAGGTAATTCAACACCCCCGAGTGTACTCCCCCGCCCTTGCAACAAAACCCCAAGCGGCAAACGGCAACTTTACCAGCCCTAGCGGCAGGTGGCATACTGGAGAGAGCCTGTACGATTTTGCGATCGAGCCAGCAAGGAGCAAATCGACCATGACGAAGACCAAGGCACAGCAGATTATGGCGGCAACCGAGGTTCGCGCGGCAGACGACGTCACCGCGGCCATCCATGATATCGCCGCCGAGTTTGAACCCTACATCATCAAGCAGCGCCGGCACTTCCATAAGTACCCGGAGCTGAGCCTTGCCGAGGAGCGCACGACTTCCGACATCGCCAACCAGCTCGACGCCATGAATATCCCCTACGAGCGTCCACTCAAGACGGGCCTGGTGGCGACACTCCGCGGCACCGCGCCCGATGCCTACCGCGAGGACGGCACGCCGCGCCGCCGTATCCTGCTGCGCGCCGACATCGACGCCCTGCCCGTCACCGAGCAGACCGGCGAGGAGTTCGCCAGCGTCAACGAGGGCTGCATGCACGCCTGCGGCCACGACTGCCATATCGCCATGATGCTCGGCACGTTGCAGATTCTGCGCCACATGACCGATGACATCCACGGCGAGATTCGCATCGTATTCCAGCCCAGCGAGGAAAACGGCCAGGGCGCCAAACTCATGATTGGCACGGGTGTGCTCGACGGCGTCGATGGCGCCTACGCCGCGCACATCTGGAGCGAGGTCGACGCCGGTACCGTAAGCTGCGAGCCCGGCCCACGCATGGCAAACACCGACTGGTTCCGCATCGACGTCCGCGGCACCTCGTGCCATGGCGCCATGCCCCAGCGCGGCCACGACGCCGTTATGGTTGCGGCAGAGATCGTCAACGCCCTGCAGACCATCGTCTCGCGCGAGATTAGCCCCTACGAACCTGCCGTCATCACCGTCGGCGAGCTGCACGGCGGCACCGCGCGCAACGTTATCGCCGGCACGGCGTACCTCGCCGGCACGGTGCGCACCTATGGCGACAAAACGCATGAGGAGATGCCCGAGCTTATGCGCCGCATCGTGGAGCACACCGCAGCAGCGCTAGGCGCCGAGGCCGAACTCACCGACTACACCATCGCCAACTACAAGGTCGAAAACGATGCCGCCTCGAGCGAGCGCTGCCGCCAAGCTGTGCTCAAGTGCCTGGGCCCCGCAGGCGAGGGCCATTACCGCGGCACGCTTTCGGGCGAGGACTTCTCGGAGTACCTGCGTCGCGTGCCAGGTGTGCTCGCCTTTGTCGGCGCGCGCAATCCCCAGATCGGCGCCACCTATGCCCAGCACTCCTGCTTCTATAAGATCGACGAGAGCGTGCTCGCCAAGGGCTCCATGGTAGCCGCTCAGTATGCCATCGACTTTTTGGCCGAGCCCACGCAAGAAGAGCTCGACGGCCCCACGATCGCCGCGGTTGCCGAGACCAATCCCGACCTGGCAGCCAAGCTGCGCTCTGCCAAGGCAACGGCCGCCGAGGCCCGCGACGCCATGCACGATGCCCGTAC
>CALGKS010000395.1 GCA_937930475.1 uncultured Collinsella sp.
CCACGCCGAGTGCACCGTTGCCGACGCTCGCTTCTGGAACCCCGAGGACCCCTTCCTCTACGACCTGACGTTTGAGGTCTACGACGGCGACAAGGTCAGCGAGTATGTGCCTCATCGTCAGGGTCTCGCCGAGGTTACCGTCGAGGGCAATCACATCTACCTCAACGGTACCTACTTTAAGATGCACGGCGTCAACCGCCACGATCACGACGATCACAAGGGCCGCGCCGTGGGTCTCGATCGCATGCGCCGCGACCTTGAGCTCATGAAGCGGCACAACATCAACGCAGTGCGCACGTCCCACTACGCCAACGATCCGCGCTTCTACGAGCTGTGCGACGAGTATGGTCTTATGCTGGTGGCCGAGACCGATATGGAGAGCCACGGCTTCGAGAACATCGGCAACATCGCCCTGGTCACCGACGACCCGGCGTGGGAGCCGGCTTATGTCGACCGTGTCGAGCGCCTGGTGATGCAGGAGCGCAACCATGCGTGCATCATCATGTGGTCGATGGGCAACGAGAGCGGCTACGGCTGCAACATCCGCGCGATGTACGCCAAGGCCCATGAGCTCGATGATCGTCCGGTCCACTACGAGGAGGACCGCAATGCCGACACCGTCGACGTCATCTCCACCATGTACTCCCGTGTGTCGCAGATGAACGATTTTGGCGAGCACCCGTTCCCCAAGCCGCGCATTAACTGCGAGTACGGTCACTCCATGGGCAACGGCCCGGGAGGCCTGTCCGAGTACCAAGAGGTCTTCGATCGCTGGGATTGCATCCAGGGCCAGTTTATCTGGGAGTGGTGCGATCACGGTCTGGCTGCTGTGACTGAGGACGGCGTGGCCTACGACATGTATGGCGGCGACAACGGCGACTATCCCAACAACAGCAACTTCTGCATCGACGGCATGGTGTTCCCTTGGCAGCAGCCGAGCCCGGGTCTGACCGAGTACGGCCAGGTCATTTGCCCGGTCCGCATGGCCTATGACGCCGAGGTGGGCGAGCTGACCGTCACCAACAAGCGTTGGTTCACGACCCTCGAGGATGTCTGCCTGGTGGCGGAGACCCTGGTGGACGGTGACGTGGTGTGCCGAAAGACGCTCATGCCCGGACCGGTTGCTCCCGGCGAGTCCGTCCAGTTGCCCCTGGCCGTTCGCGAGGCTGCCGCAGGCGAAACCCTGCTCACCGTGCGCGCCTACACTATGGCTGCCCACACCTGGTGCGAGCCTATGTTCCAGCTGGGTGCGAGCCAGTTCGCCATCGCCAATCACCCGGCGCCCGCCATCGTGGCTCCCGCCCGTCCCGAGCTCACGGTCGAGGAGACCGAGCAGGAGATCTGCATTCACTCCCTCAACGGCAAGTTGACCTTCAGCAAGGTCAACGGCACCGTGAGCGAGTGGAAGGCATCCGGTCGCGATGTTATGACCTCCGGTCCCCAGGTTGGCTTCTGGCATCCGCTCGTCGACAATCACGCCCAGGAGTACGACTCCCTGTGGAAGGACAACTTCATCGATGTGATGCAGACGTCCACCCGCAGTGTCTCTTGGAAGCAGGATGGCAACGCGGTCGTCGTTACCGTGAGCCAGCGCATCGCTCCTCCTGTCCGCGCATTTGGCATGCGCGTCGAGCTTGTCTACACCGTGCTGCCGAGCGGTCGCGTTGACCTCAAAGTTTCCGGTGAGCCCTACGGCGATTACTCCGACATCATCCCGCGCATCGGCATCTCCTTCGAGGTCCCCGGCTGCGATCGTGCCGTTGAGTGGTATGGCCACGGCCCGGGCGAGAACTATCCGGACTCGCTGCGCGCCAACCCGGTCGGTCATTACCGCACCACGGTCGACGACATGTTCACGCCGTATGTCATGCCCCAGGATTGCGCTAACCGCGAGGGCACCCGTTGGGTCGCCCTGCGCTCCAGCCACGGTGACGGTCTGGTCGTGACGCGCCCGAGCGCCGCCGCTTCCAACCCGTTCTCCTTCTCGGCATGGCCCTACACTTGCGAGAACATCGACAAGGCCGGACATGTCTACGACCTCGTCAAGAGCGATTCGGTCATGGTCAACATCAACGACCAGCTGCTCGGCCTTGGCTCGAACTCTTGGGGTTCCGAGGTGCTCGATTCCTATCGCACCCGTTTTGAGAGCTTCAGCTTTGAGGTGTCCCTGCGACCGCTGACGTCTGCCGACCTTGCTCAGGCGCTGGCACCCATTAAGGAGGCATAAGCCATGCATCTCTTTAACTCCCGCGCCGACTTCGACGCTCAGATGAAGTCCGTCAAGAAGTGGATGCGTACCGGCCAGGCGCTCGATGGCGTCGCCGACCTGCAGCACGACGTGGCGTATTCCATCGGCGACTCGCTGGTGTACTGGTGGGTGAATGCTCATGAGGCGGTCACCGCCGATCTGGTCGGTCACCGTCGCTACCATGCCGTGCTCGCTCCGCTCGACGGCGACCTGACCGTCGAGGTTGCCCCCAAGGCTGACCTCACCTGTACCCGCGCCTACAGCGACATCGATGATCGCGAGCGCTTTGAGGGGGCGGGGGAGAAGGTGACGATCCCGGCCGGCGGTGTTGCCGTCGTCGAGATCGACGAGGCCTACCGTGTCGTGGCCAATGCCGCGGATTCCCGCGTCGTGGTATTGCACGTGACGGTCGAAGGTTATTCCTTCCCCAACAAGTAGTATTCGTCCGTTTGGACGTTTGCTTCGCGCCGTTAAGGGGGATGGCTTTGTTGACTCCCTTTTCCCCATTCCCCTTAGCAGGTGCGCCGTCCGTGTTTGCACTTGCAGCTCGGACGGGTTTAGATGACATTTAATAGATGATTGGGAGGGCTTATGAGCTCTGAAAAACGAGGAACGATCGGTTCGTTCGCTCTGCTGGGCATGACGGTTGCCGCCGTGTTCGGTATCAAGAACATCATCAACAACAACGCGGCCATCGGCTTGGCAGCTGCGCCGTCGTTCTTCTTCGCCACGCTTTTGTACTTTGTCCCCTATACCCTGGTTACCGCCGAGTTCGTCGGCCTTAACAAGGACTCCGAGTCGGGTGTGTACGCATGGGTTAAGACCTCGATGGGCGGCCGCTGGGCGTTTCTGACGGCATTTAGCTACTGGTTCGTTAACCTGTTCTACTTTGCGTCCGTCCTGCCCAACGTCATCATCTACGCGAGCTACGTGTTCTTTGGTGCCAATGCCGAGCTTTCGCAGCTGTGGATCACCATTATCGAGATCGTCGTCTTTGCTATCGCCACGTGGGTTTCGACCAAGGGCGCTAAGTGGATCGGCTCTATTTCCTCCTTCGGTTCGACCGCGGCTCTCGGCCTGACTGCCGTGTTCATCCTGCTGTCCCTGGCTGCTGCCTTTGGCGGCGTTGAGTTCGCTACGGCTCCCACGCCCGCCAACATGGCTCCCGACATGAGCAACTTCGCCACTATGTGGGGCTTCTTCGGTACGCTTGCCTGGATCATCCAGGGCGTTGGCGGCGCTGAGTCTGTCGGCGTGTTCCTTAACGACCTTAAGGGTGGCGTCAAGGCCTTCGTGCGCACCGTCGTTATCGCCGGCCTGACCATCGGCCTTCTGTATGCAGGCGCTTCGCTGCTGGTTAACCTGTTCATCCCCGAGGGCGGCGTTGCCATCTCCACCGGCATCTTCGACGTGTTCGGCGCTGTCTTTGCCCACTTTGGCATTCCCATGGAAGTGTCTACGCGCGTCATCGGCCTGATCCTTCTCGCCGCTACGCTGGGTTCCCTCATGATGTGGACCTCCGCTCCCATCAAGGTCTTCTTCACCGAGATCCCCAAGGGCGTCTTTGGTAGCAAGATCGTCGAGCTCAACGAGCACGGCATTCCCGCCCGCGCTGCCTGGCTGCAGTTCGCCATCGTCGTCCCCATCCTGATCATCCCGGCCCTGGGCTCTGGTAACCTCGACGACCTGCTCATGATTGTCACCAACATGACGGCTGCCACCGCTCTGCTCCCGCCGCTGCTGATCCTGCTTGCCTACTTTATGCTGCGTAAGAACTTCGACGCTGCTCCCCGTGGCTTCCGCATGGGTTCGCGTACCTTTGGCCTGGTCATTGCTGCATTCCTGCTTGTGGTCTTCTGCTTCGTGCTTATCTGCGGCACCATTCCGCTCGATCAGCCTCTGTGGCTGACGCTGGTCTACAACGTTGGCGGCGTGGTTGTCTTCCTGGGCCTTGCCGTGATGTGGTACAACCGCTACATTAACCGCCTGCGCGAGACCGATCCCGAGGCCGCCGAGAACGAGCTTCGCCCCTCCGTCCTCGACATGATGGAGTAGCGGCTAGGATTAATCTACGGCTGTGGAATAAATCGATTCCCTTTCCTAAGGAGGGGCCTTACGAGGCCCCTTCTTTTGTGTTTTGGGGCATGGTTTTGGACCCCGTGTTCAAAAAATGCCAAATATGAGTACTGTTGCAAAAGAGGTGTCATATTTTTTGGCCTGTTCTGAGCGAAAATGGGCTCATAATCAATTTATCTAACCCCCTTTAAAGGGCGTTTGACGGCTTTTAACCTCTTCAAATCGCTCAAAGTAGGCAAATGGCTCTCGATTTTGCTGCTACTAAATTGGTGACAGTACTCATATTTGCCACTTTTTGCCCACGAGGTGTTCAGAGGAGCTCTCGACAAGCATCTAACGCTACAATAACTACCACGTGGCTGGGTTTGCCGGCCGAATGTGCGATGTCGTGGGAGGGGACATGGTCGAGTTTACAAAGACGATTAAAGATCCGTTGGGATTACATGCCCGCCCGGTTGCGCTGCTCTATGACATCATTGCCAAGCATCGTAGCGACGTGTCAGTCAGCATCGGCGATCGTCACACGGATGGCCGCGATGTCATGGGACTCATGGCTCTCTACGGCGAGTGCGGCGAGGACGTCGTGTTCCGCGTTTCGGGCGTGGATGAGGCTTCCTGCGTCACGTCGATCAGAAACCTCTCGCTCTAAGCATGACGGGGCGGGGCAAAGGACAGCTCTTTGCCGCGCCTTTTTGTTTCGTATAGGAAACTTTTTCGAAAACTGAATAGAGACTCTTTCCAAAAAGTTAACCACGTGCTAGTTTACTATAGCGAACATAGACGTGGTTAACTTTTAACGCGTCGATGTTGAGGACGAACTAACGTTAGGAGCAACTCATGTCTTGCGGACCGCAGATGCCGGCCATGCCGCTTTCGATGGTAAAAGCGGGCGAAACCGTGCGCGTGTCTCGTGTAAAGGGCAATGAGGATATGAAGCACCACCTCAAGGACCTCGGCTTTGTCGAGGGCAACGAAATCCACGTGGTGAGTTCGAGTGGCGCCAATATCATCGTCACGGTGCTGGGCGCACGCTTTGGTATCGATTCCAAGGTTGCCATGCACATCATGACCGTCGGTTAGTCTGCAGCATTTCATAAAAACCGAAAGGGGGATAAGAGGATGAAGACGTTGGGTGACGTTAAGGTGGGCGAGAGCTCTACCATCGTCAAGCTTCACGGTGAGGGCGCGCTTCGCCGCCACCTTATGGACCTGGGGCTCATCAAGGGCACGTCGTTTAAGGTCGTGAAGGTCGCACCGCTCGGAGATCCAGTCGAGATCAACGTGCGCGGCTACGAGCTTTCCATCCGCAAGGAGGAGGCCGCCGTCGTCGAGGTCCAGTAAGGGCCTGCGGTGTACATTTCTGCAGATAAAGTTAGGTTTTTCTAACTTAACGCAGCATCTTTGAAGCACATTATCCAGCCCGTGCGGAGAAAGCAGCGCGGGCAAACAAGGAAGAAGGATTGAATGGCGGATTCTCAGATCCATGTCGCACTGGCGGGTAACCCCAACTGCGGCAAGACCACGCTTTTCAACCTGATCACCGGCGCCAACGGTTATGTTGGCAACTGGCCCGGTGTCACGGTTGAGAAAAAGGAGGCCAAGCTCCTGAGTGACAAGAGCGTCACGATTACGGACCTCCCCGGCATCTACTCGCTTTCCCCCTACAGTCCCGAGGAGCAGTGCTCTCGCGATTACCTCATGAGCGGCGAGCCCGATGTCGTCGTCCAGGTGGTCGACGCCACCAACCTCGAGCGCAACCTGTACTTGGCACTTCAGGTTATCGAGACCGGTCTGCCCGTGGTAGTCGCCCTCAACATGGCCGACCTGGTCGAGAAGAACGGCGATAAGATCGACACCGACAAGCTCTCCAAGAAGCTCGGCTGCCCGGTCATGATGATTTCGGCTCTTAAGAACAAGGGCATCACGGAACTGTTTGATCAGGTCAAGAAGTCCGCTGCTACCAAGGGCCAGGTGCCGGAGCACAAGTTCGACTCTTCCATCGAGGACGTTCTGACCCACATCGAGAACAACCTGCCGGATAGTGTGCCCGCTAACAAGCGCCGCTACTACGCCGTTAAGCTTTTCGAGCGCGATGCGGACGCCTGCAAGCTCATTAATCTCACCAAGGAGAAGGCCGCTCGCGTTGAGCAGCTGGTCGCCCAGTGCGAGCAGGATTGTGACGACGATGCCGAGTCCATCATCACCGGCGAGCGCTACGGCGTCATCGCGCACGTCATTGACGAGTGCATGACCAAGGCTCCTGCCAAGATGAGCACTTCCGAGAAGATCGACCGCGTGGTTACCAACCGTATCCTGGGCCTGCCGATCTTTGTGGTCATCATGTTCTGCGTGTACTACATTGCTGTTTCCACCCTGGGCGGTACGGTGACCGATTTCACCAACGACCAGCTCTTCGGTACCGATGGCTGGTACGTGCTCGGTCAGGGTCGCGATGCCTACGATGAGGCAGTCGAGGCTGCGGGCGACGACGCCGATTCGGTCGACCCGGCGCAGTATGGCCCCTATGTCCCCGGTATTACCACCGTGGTGCACGACGCCCTCGTGGCGGGCGGTACTGAAGACGGCGGTCTGGTCGACTCGCTCGTCTGTGACGGTATCGTCGGCGGCCTGGGTGCCATCTTCGGCTTCGTGCCGCAGATGTTCCTGCTCTTTGTGATGCTGTCCTTCCTGGAGGACTGCGGCTACATGGCCCGCGTTGCCTTCATCATGGACCGCGTGTTCCGCCGCTTTGGCCTGTCCGGTAAGTCCTTCATCCCCATGCTCGTGTCCTCGGGCTGCGGCGTCCCCGGCGTCATGGCTACTAAGACCATCGAGAACGAGAAGGACCGCCGCATGACGGTCATGACCACCACGTTCATCCCCTGTGGCGCCAAGCTGCCGATCATCGCCCTACTCATGGGTTCCATCATCGGCGACTCTTCTACCACTGCCGCGTGGATCAGCCCGCTCTTCTACTTCCTGGGCGTCTTTGCCGTCATCGGTTCGGGCCTGATGCTCAAGAAGACCAAACTCTTCGCCGGCCGTCCCACGCCGTTTGTCATGGAGCTGCCTGCCTACCACTTCCCGGCGATCCGTTCTTGGGCGCTGCATGTGTGGGAGCGCTGCTGGGCCTTTATCAAGAAGGCCGGCACGGTTATCTTCGCTTCTACCGTCGTGGTTTGGTTCCTGTCCAACTTCGGCAGCTACAATGGTGCCTTCGGCTTCCTGCCCGCGATGGAGGGTATCCCCGAGGAGTTCATGGACTACTCCGTGCTCGCCATGCTCGGCAACCTGGTCGCTTGGATCTTCGCGCCGCTCGGCTTTAGCACCTGGCAGGCAACCGCGCTGACCGTCTCGGGCCTCGTTGCCAAGGAGAACGTCGTCGCTACCGCCGGCTCGCTGCTGTCCGTTGCCGACGCCGCCGAGACCGACCCGAGCCTGTGGACTGCGTTCGCCGGCATGTTCCCGACCATGGGCGCCTGCGTCGCCTTTGGTGCTTTCAACCTGCTGTGCGCCCCGTGCTTTGCCGCCATGGGCACCATCCGCAACCAGATGGACTCCGGCAAGTGGACTGCGATCGCCATCGGTTACGAGTGCGCCTTCGCTTGGGTGATCGGCCTGTTCATCAACCAGTTCTACAACTTGCTTGTTCTGGGCCAGTTTGGTATCTGGACGGTTGTCGCCATCGTGCTGCTGGTTGCGATGCTCTTCCAGATCTTCCGTCCCATGCCCAAGCACGCTTGGACCGACGAGGACGAGACCAACACCGCCTCCGCCGCTGTTTCCGCCTAAGTCCAAATAAGGACCAGCCCCTTTCCACGAGCCCGGGTATCCCCGCGATACCCGGGCTTTTTTGGTGCAAAGGGGGTGGTGCAATGGGGTCAGGTTACTTTGCACCAGCTAAGTTGCGGTGGAATAGTTCCTGTTTGGCGGCCTGGATGGCGAATCTAGGAACTATTTCACCGCAACTTAGTTGGTGGGGGAGATGTGGCGTTTCCGCAGATAAAAGCGACCAAAATAAACCTGTCCCTTTTTGGCAGGTGGAGGATGGTGTAAAGTAAGTGGTGGTTAACTAGAGGAGGCTTGCTATGGCACCTATCGATATTGTTGTTCTGGCCGTTATCGGCATTGCGTTTGTCGCTGTGTGCGTGCGCATCTACCGCAAGGGCACTTGCGCCGACTGCGCCCAGGGCGGCGTTTGCACGGGGCATTGCTCCAACAAAAAGACCTGTGCCGCGCTTAAAGGCGTGGATAAGATCGCCGAGGATCTGGGTCGCGGCGTTCAGTAACAAAACCCGGTCTCAAGCGCCTCGCGAGCATCCGTTCGCGGGGCGCTTTTCGCATTTGGGGGTAGGTGCGGGGCGTAAACGGGTGATTTTGGGGTATCGTTAACCGTATTGTCTATAAGCAACTTATCAATACCGGAGTAACTCTATGAGCGCTCGCGTAACCATGAAGGACATAGCCGCCGAGCTCGGCGTTTCCATCAATACCGTGCACAAAGCCCTGACGGGCAAGGCCGGCGTGAGCGAGTCCGTGCGCGCAAAGGTTAACGCCAAGGCCGAGGAGATGGGCTATCACCGCAACACGAGTGCTTCGAGCCTTCGTCGCAAGGATATCAACCTGGTGTTTTGCCTGCCGGGCGCATCGCGCGAGGGCGCTTATTTCTATCGTTACTTGTGGGAGGGCTGCAACCGTTTTGAGCAGGAGGTCATCGACCAGGGTATTAGCGTCGAGCGTGTCGAGTTTGGCGTCGGTGGCTATGCCGATGCACTCGAGCATATCGATGAGCGCCTTCAGGTGGGCGAGAGGATCGACGGCCTGCTTGCCTACGTTCCGGGCGACGATCGCGCGACCCATCTGTTGGAGCAGATTGCCGAGGCAGGCGTGGCGATTGAGCTTGTCGATGGCGACCGTCCGCATCTCGACCGCTTGGGCGCCAGCTTGGCCGATTATTCTACGGCGGGCAGTTTAATGGCCGAGCAGGCGGCCAACCTGGCGCATGCCGCCGGTGCCGATGCCCGCGTGCTGCTCTTGGCGGGCGACCCCTATACCGATTCGCACTACCTGACCGCCCGCGCCTTCCATACGTACCTGCGCGAGCACAACATTCCCTGGCAGGTCGAGGACCTTACCGGTGCGCATGCCCAGGTCAAGCAGCTCGAGCGCGAGCTTATGGACCGTCTCAATGGCCCGAATGCCCCCGAGCTGATCTGCAGCGTGTTCGCTGTGGGCTCCGAGTTGGTAGCCGATGCGCTCGTTTCGGCCGGCAAGGCAGGCGAGGTCATGGTGATTGGTAACGACCTGTTCCCCGAGAGCGCACTTGCCCTGCGTCGCGGTATCTTTACCAATATCGTCTACAAGGACCCGGTGGGCTTGGCCTACCGCGGTGCCAAGACGCTGGGCGATTACTTGCTGTGGGGTAAGGCGCCTGCGGATCCCGTGCAAAAGGGTGCCGTTGAGATGGTGTTTGGCAGCAACGTCGATCGTTACTGCAAACTCGCGGGCATCTAGCCAGTCTGGGCGGGTACCCCCGCTAGCGACGTGCATTTTTGAGAGTATTCAGCAGCATAGCGTCCCGGAGAGGGGCATAGCGACTGTTTTGAGGGCCTTTGGTGGCGAGTTTCGCCATCAAAGGCCCTTACTTGTGCCAATCAAGCACGGCGCATGTGGCAAATAAGGTGCTACGGGCCGCGCTTGGGACTCTGCGCCGCAGAATACTCTCAAAAATGCACGGCGCATGGGGACCCACCCTGATGGAAGGCGCTATGAGCCCATGGCCGGATGGCCTTGCGGTCCGCAATATATGCGGCGCAACCCTTTTGGCAACCGTTGAGCGCTCAAAATCTACCGTTCACCCCGTGATGGTTAGGTGAACGTTCACCTAACACGCCATTTTGCACTACTATAGTGAACGTTCACCTAGAGGATAACGAGCGCGCGGTGCGCCCGCTCCGCCAACAGAGGGGTTGTTTGATGAAAAACTTCATGGACGATCAGGACTTTTTGCTGAGCACCAAGACCGGCGAGGAGCTGTTCCACAACTTTGCCGAGGGCATGCCCATCGTCGACTACCATTGCCACATTTCTCCCAAGGAGATTTGGGAGGACAAGCGTTTCGAGAACATCACCGAGGTTTGGCTGGGCGGCGACCACTACAAGTGGCGCTTGATGCGTGCCAACGGCGTCGACGAGCGTTTTATCACTGGCGACGCCCCTGCTCGCGAGAAGTTCCAAAAGTGGGCCGAGACCCTGGGTCGCTGCGTTGGCAACCCCGTCTTTGAGTGGAGCCACCTGGAGCTTAAGCGCTACTTTGGCTACGAGGGCGTCCTCAACGGCAAGACTGCCCAGGAGGTCTGGGACCTTGCCAACGCCAAGCTCGCCGAGGCCAGCTTTACCTGCCGCAACCTGATCAAGCAGTCCAACGTCCGCATGATCTGCACTACCGACGACCCCGCCGACAGCTTTGAGTGGCACAAGAAGATTGCCGCTGATGACAGTTTTGACGTTCAGGTCGTTCCCGCCATGCGCCCCGACGCCGCTCTGCGCATCGAGCGCGGCCAGGAGTTCGCCGACTACTGCAAGCATCTTTCCGAGGTTGCCGGCGTTGAGGTAAGCGACTTCGAGGGCATGAAGGCCGCCATCTCCAAGCGCTACGACGTTGCCCACGAGCTGGGTTGCCGCGCCTCCGACCACGCACTCGACTACGTCATGTATGTCCCGGCTACCGCCGAGGAGATCGAGACCATCTTCGCCAAGGGCCTGGCTGCCGAGCCGCTCACCGAGGAAGAGGTCCTCAAGTACAAGACCGCCTTTATGCAGTTTGTCGCCGGCGAGTATGTCCGCCTGGGTTGGGCCATGCAGCTGCACTTTGGCTGCAAGCGCGACAACAACCGTGCCATGTTCGCCAAGCTCGGTCCCGACACCGGTTACGACTGCATCTCCAACTACACGCCGTCCGACCAGCTCGCCGATTTCCTCAACTCCATCCAGGAGACCTGCGGCCTGCCCAAGACCATCCTGTACAGCCTGAACCCCATCGATAACACCATGATCGACACCGTCATGGGCTGCTTCCAGGAGGCCCCGACTGCCGGCAAGATCCAGAACGGTTCCGCTTGGTGGTTCAACGACAACGAGGTCGGCATGCGCGAGCAGCTCACGGCCCTTGCCAATGAGGGCGTTCTGGGCAACTTTGTCGGCATGCTCACCGACTCCCGTTCTTTCCTGTCCTACCCGCGCCACGAGTACTTCCGCCGCGTGCTGTGCAGCGTGATCGGCGAGTGGGTCGAACAGGGCAAGTATCCGGCCGACATGGAGCTGCTGGGCACCATCGTGCGCGATATCAGCTACAACAACTCCGTCCGCTACTTCGGTTTTAACCTGGACACCGTCGAGGCCTAAATCCGCACCGAATCACATCGAACTCGGGAGCGCCGTTGCCACACGCGGCGCCCCCGTTTTACTTGCACGCTAACAAACGCCTAAGGAGAAACATAGATGGAGAACATCAGCTACGAGACGCTCGAGAAGATCGGCTACGAGGGCTACGTGCTGCCCAAGGACGCCCCCGAGAAGGTCCTGCAGTTTGGCGAGGGCAACTTCCTGCGCGCTTTCGTGGACCGCTTCTTTGACATGGGCAACGAGGCTACCGGCTGGAACGGCAAGGTCGTCATGGTGCAGCCCATCAGCGGCGCCTTTGGCTTTGCCGACGGCATCAATGCCCAGGACGACCTGTACACCGTGCTGGTGCGCGGCAAGGAGAACGGCAACACGGTTGACGAGTCCCGCGTGATCAGCGCTTGCAGCCGCTGCCTCAACCCGTACCGTGAGAACGACTACCGCGCCATGATGGAGGTCGCCGTCTCCAATGACCTGGAGATCATCGTCTCCAACACCACCGAGGCCGGCATCGCCTACGACCCGTCTTGCAAGGCCGACGATATGCCGCCCGCGAGCTTCCCCGCTAAGCTGGTCCAGGTCCTCCACACCCGCTGGGCTGCCGGCAAGCCTGGCGTCATCGTGCTCGCCTGCGAGCTCATCGACCACAATGGCGAGGAGCTGCTGCGCATCATGAACCAGTACGTGAGCGACTGGGGCTGGGAGGACGAGTTCTCGCAGTGGATGGCAAACGACTGCGCCATCTGCACCACGCTCGTCGACACCATCGTTCCCGGCCGCATCCGCGACCCCAAGGAGGCCGCCGCGGTTGCGGAGCGTCTGGGCTACGAGGATCCCTTCTTGGCCGTGCGCGAGCCCTTCCAGATGTGGGGTATCCAGGGCGATGAGTCGCTCAAGGAGCGTCTGCCCTTCGTGAAGGCCGGCCTGCCGGGCGTCTTTGTGACCCCCGACGTCACCCCGTACAAGAAGCGCAAGGTCCGCATCCTCAACGGCGCCCACACCGCCTTTGTCCCGGGTTCTTGGGTTGCCGGCTTTGACATCGTGCGCGACTGCATGCACGACGAGACCATCCGCGGCTTTATGAACACCATGCTCTACGACGAGGTCATCCCGACGCTTGCCGCCGACCTGGATGTCGAGGACTGCAAGGCGTTTGCCGCCGCCGTCGAGAACCGCTTCGATAATCCGTTTATCGACCACGCGCTGCTCTCCATCTGCCTCAACTCAACTGCCAAGTGGCGCGCCCGTGACCTGCCCACGCTCAAGGACTACGTTGCCGAGACCGGCAACCTGCCCAAGTGCCTGTCCACGAGCCTGGCCACGCTCATCGCGTTCTACACGCAGGAGCTCGTTGCCCGCGAGGGCGACGGCCTGCACCTGCGTCGCGCCGACGGCACCGAGTACACCGCTCAGGACGACGCCTTCGTGCTCGATTTCTACGCCGCCCACGCCGGCGTCGACGATGCTGAGCTCGTGCACGACGTGCTCACCAACGAGCAGATGTGGGGCGAGGACCTGACTCAGATCGCCGGCCTTGAGGAGTTTGTCGTCAACGCGCTCGCCGTCGTTCGCGCCGAGGGCGTCAAGCAGGCCTTCGCCAACGCCCAGGCCTAAATCCTTCTGTGCGCCCGCCGGGCAACTGGCGGGCGCCCGCTGACTTCTGCTCAACCTGTAGGGTTAGGACTCTTTGTAATGAATACTATCCAGATCA
>CALGKS010000396.1 GCA_937930475.1 uncultured Collinsella sp.
TGCGCGCCACGGGACTAGATCCCGTAGCCGTTCCAACGAGCCGCATCGCCCGCGAAGTCGCAACCCTCTTCCAAAACCCCGACCGCCAGATCTGCAAGGACACCGTGCTCGACGAGGTCGCCTTTGGCCTGGAGCTTGCCGGCATCGACCGCGCCGAGGCGCTGCGTCGCGCCCAGCTCGTCATCGACCGCTTTGGCTTGCCGGCCGACGAGGCACCCTTCTCGCTCTCGCGCGGTCAGCGCCAGATGGTGGCACTCGCGTCCGTCGTGGTCGTAGAGCCCAAAATCGTGGTGCTCGACGAGCCCACGAGCGGCCTTGACTACCGCGAGTGCATGACCGTCATGGAAACCGTGCGCACCATGGCCGAGCGCGGCTGCGCTGTAATCATGGTCTGCCACGACATGGAAGTCGTCTCCGACTTTGCCGAGCGCATCGTAGTCATGGCCGACGGCCGCATCCTCGAGCGCGGCTGCACGCACGAACTGTTCTCGAACATCGAGCTCATGCAGCGAGCCTATGTTGAGCCACCCCAGGTCATAGAGCTTTCTCGTCGCCTGACATCCTCCGTCTCTCCCGCCTTTGCACAGGTGAGCGAGGTCACCGATATCGTTCGCATTACCGAGGAGATGGTCAACCGTGGTTAACGTCATCGACTACATGCCGGGCGACACACTGCTGCACCGCTTGAACCCGGTCGTCAAACTGGGCCTCGCCGCCGCCATCATCATCGGCATCTTCCTGTCCGATACCTACGTGACGCTATTGGGCTTTTTGGCGCTCACCCTTGCACTGGGCGCCTACGCCGGCGTCGTCGACCGTCTGCTCTCGCTACTCAAGCTGCTGATTCCGCTCGCGCTTATCATGCTGGTGCTTCAGCTGGCCTTTATGCGCGACGGCAACATGGTGTGGGGCTTTATCACCGACACGGGCCTCATTACCGGATCGAAGGCCTGCCTACGCCTGTTGGGCGTGGCGCTGCCACTCATCCTCATGCTTATGGTGACCAAGCTCAACGACCTCGCCAACGCCTGCGTCGAGGTACTGCACGTGCCATATCGCTATGCCTTCACCTTTACCACGGCGCTGCGCTTTGTGCCGGTATTTGGCCAGGAAATGAACGCCATCATGGAGGCGCAGACTGCACGCGGCGTCGAATACGACACTAAGAATCCCGTCAAGAAACTCAAGCTCATGCTGCCGCTGTGCGTGCCACTGCTTATCTCGAGCGTGGGCAAGACCGATGCCACCGCGCTTGCCGCCGAGCAGCGCGGCTTCTACCTGCGCACGCGTGCGAGTTCGTATAAGCGCTACCCCATCAAAGGCCTGGATATCGCCGTACTTATCGTCAGCATCGCCCTTATCGCCATCGGCTTCCTGTTCTAATCCATCGCCACCGGCAACCGACAAATGCAAAAGGCCTCGGCTCGCACCAAACGAGCCGAGGCCTTTACTGTTTTCCCAGATAAAACCTACCAAAATAAACCCGTCCCTTTTTGGCAGGTCGAGGGCTACAGGCGGTAGGGGACGCCGCTGCGAATGATGGACTCGCGTACCAGGACATCCATCGCATCGAGGGTGATCTCGGGCATCTCGCGATACTTCTGCAACACCGAAAGCTCCGTGCAGGCCAGGATGACGCGGTCGCAGCCGCCACGGGCGAACTCCCACATCACGCGGTCGAACTTATCCATATCGGGCTCGCGTCCAGCCTTCACATCGTCGTAGATGAGCGACATCACGTCGGCCTGACGCTTTTCGCTGGGATAGACGACCTCAACGCCCGCGGTCTCACATTCGCGCCCATAGACGTCTGCGCCCACGGTACCGTCGGTGCCCATGATGCCGATCTTGCGCACCGGCTCGGCCGGCATGCTCAGGTTTGGATCGAACTCGCACTCCCCCATCACCGCGCCGGCCAGAGCATAGCGCACCGACTCGCGCGGCATGTGGATAATCGGCACCTTCGTAAACGACTGGATCTGGTCGTAGAAGTAGTGTGACGTGTTGCAGGGAATCGCTATGTGCGCGCAGCCCAGCGACTCGAGCGCCTGAGCGCACTCTTTCATGGTCGCAAGCAGCTCGGCATGCTCACCGGTCTTGATGGCCAGCGTACGGTCGGGCATGGTCGACTTGGAAAGCACCACCATGTCGATATGCTCCTGATCACAGGTTGCAGCCGTATGACGCACGACCTGGTCGTAGTAATACGACGTGGCCTCGGCGCCCATGCCGCCGATAACTCCCAGCTTTTCCATCGCCGCCTCCTTGGTGACGCCCACGCAATTGCGCGTATCATACCCGCGCCCGTCCGATGCAAACCGGGCGGGCGCCGCGCTCATCTACTTGTAATACGTCTTGAACAGCTTAAAGTGACGCAGCTTGGTGTGCCACATGCGCAACCAACGGTTAAAGACAAAATCACCCTTCATAAACGAAGGATCGGCAGCCTTGCCCTCTTTGGCCAGACAATGCGCCTTCGCACGCAGCTCGGGGTCCTTGACATACTTGTCAACGACGCCCATAGGAACGACCATCCACAGCGCCTCGTCCTGCGCCGTCACAAACTCCGGCTCAAACGGGCGGTTATAGACGTACTCATCCACCACGTATTTAGCAACGTTAAAGCCACTATTGGTGACATAGTAATTACTGCGGCCCTGACGCGTGTTGAAGTCGAAGAACTTAAACGAACCATCGCGCTGGTCGTACTTGACGTCGAAGTTGGAGAAGCCCGTAAACTTAAGGTCCTCAAGCAGCTTGCGCACGCCACCCATGAGCTCGTCGTTGGGCTCAGTGATGATGCAGGCGTGGTTGCCGACACCATGGGGCTGATGCTCCTCGAGCAGCACGTGGCCCAGGCACATCATGCGAACCTTGCCGTTGCGGTCGGAATAACTGGTGAGCACGCGCATGTACTCGTCGTTGCCGGGCACGCGATCCTGCAAGATGAGGTCATCGGTGTAGCCGCTGGCGTACACATCGCGAATGACCTGTTCCAGCTCGGCGCGATCGGCAATCTCGTAGGCCTTCTTCTGACCCTCGAACTCGTGCTCCCACCACATGATGCCGTCAGAGGGCTTCAGAATCATCGGGAAGGGGAAGTCGATCTGGTCGAGCACCTCGGCGGAAGCCTCACCCTGAGCGTTGAGCATCGCCATGGTAAAGGTAAACGTGTGCGGATACGGCACACCGTGCTTCTCGCACAGCTCGTAGAAAATCTCCTTCTTCTGGCACTGCTCGAGCATACTGTAGGGTGCATAGGGCGCGATGACGTTGGAGGCAAGCTGGCCGGCGTCCTGAGCCTGCGCGGCAAGCGCGACATAGTTGTCGCCGCAGCCCATGAGAATAATCTTCTTATCAGGATTGGTCTGTGCGACGCCGTTAACGGTCTCAATCATGACCGGCATGGTGTCGATATCCACGTTAGGCGTGTAATCGATAATCTGGCTGCGATACGCGGGGCCGGTCTGGTACTTGCCAAAGACCAGGCTCTTAACCTGATACTCCTCGTAGAAAGCGCGCGCCACCGAATACGCGTTGATGTCGCCGCCGAGCAGCACGGGGATAAACTCGCGCTCTGTAAACTGCAATGCCATGGAAACTTCCTATCTAGAACTGCCCACACGACGGGCGGTCTTTGTGCAACTGATTTATTCTAGCGTGCCGAGCCGCCGGCGCCCAAAGCTCCACCGTATCTATGGCAATCGGCGTAATAATCCAGCACGAAGGCGGCAATCACCGGCGTACGACAACGGGCAATGAACCCACCGTTGTTGTAGGATTCAACATGTTGCCCGCCCCGTCGAAAGGTGCACCGTGCCCCAGGCTCATCCAATCAACAACCCCATCATTGACGCCGCAAAGCGCGAACTTGCGGATCGTGCCCAGACGGCAGCTCCCCTACGCACCGCAAACGATGCTTACAACGGGCCTGCCCGCATCGTCTCAATCAACACGTCGGAGCACAAAGGCACGCGTAAGTCACCCGTCGCCGACGGGCACGACACCGTCATCGAGCAGTTTGGCCTCGCCTCCGATGCGCACGCCGGACATTGGCACCGCCAGGTTTCCTTTTTAGCTGCAGAGTCTATCCAGACGGCGCAGGCGCGCGGGCTCGATGTGCACGAGGGCGACTTTGGTGAGAACTTCACCACCCAGGGCATCAACCTGCTCTCGTTCCCCTTGGGAACGCAGCTCAAGATTGGCAGCGAAGTACTCGTCGAAATCAGTCAGATCGGCAAGGTCTGCCACACACGCTGTGCCATCTACTATCTCGCCGGCGACTGCATCTTCCCCCACGAGGGCATTTTTGGCGTCGTGCTGCAGGGCGGAGAAGTCCATATCGGTGACGACGTCCAGGTAGTCAGGCTCGGCGACGGCACCTGTTCCTTCACTCCCGCCGAGGCACTCAAAGAGGTGGAGCGGGCTCGTCGCGAAGGAACCCTGTAGTTGCAAAACCCCACGTGAGGGCAACATTTACAGCCAAAAACCCTCACAAACAGGGTGCCGTAACGTTAAAGTTCAACTCTATGGTTTCTCAACAATTCACCATTCCCGCAGGTCAAGGCCAAAGCCTCAAGTTCAACTTGACCCTTTAGAACCTTTAAGGTTCAAGTTGAGGTCGAAAGCAGTAGTAGAATACACCTCGACCAATAACCTACGATTGATTGCAGAGGGACTGGATGCAGCATTCGAACCATCGCACCGCAGCGCTCATCGCGTCGAAGCCGGCTCGTATCATCACGAGCGCCGCGCTCGCCGTCGCGCTGACGGCCACGCCGATGCTCTCCCCCGTCGCGGCCTATGCCGCCTCGCAGGCAACGCAGGATCAGCTTTCCGCCGCCCAGAAAAAAATCGAGGACGCTACGAGCGCCTACAACGACGCCCGAACCAAGCTCGAGGATCTGCAGAAGCAGATCGACTCCAATGAGGCGAACATCGATAAGATTGAGGCCGAGCTACCCGAGCAGCAGGCCAAGGCAAGCTCCGCCATGCGCGATCTGTATAAGTACCAGAAGGGCACCAGCCCCATCGTGAGCTTCCTGGTGAACACGCAGAGCTTGGGCGACTTTATCACCACCTGCAAATACACCAACCAGATTACGAGCTCGAGCGTCGACGAGATCGAAGAGCTTAACAAGATGCAGACCGAGCTCGAGCAGAACAAAACCGAGCTCGATCAGGCCAAGTCTCAGCTCGAGGGCGAGCAAAAGAATGCCGAGGACGCGCTGGCCCAGGCACAGCAGCTCCGCAGCGAGGCGCAGGCAAAGGCCGAGCAGGAAAATGCCGCCGAGCTGGCAAAGCTCGAGGCCGACAAGGCCGCTGCCGCCGAGAAGCTCTCGGGTACCGGCGTGAGTGGCAATAACTCCAACAGTCAGGCCACCAACTCCAACACCACCATCGACACCACGCCGAACAGCCCCAACAGCGGCAATTCCGATTACGACTCGTTCATTAACGAGTGGACGAGCCGCATCGACAACTACCTTGCCGGCTCCCCTATGGCAGGCCAGGGCTACAACTTTGCCGTTGCCGCCTGGAATACCGGCGTCGATCCCCGTTGGTCCCCCGCCATCGCCTGCATCGAGAGCAGCAAGGGCCTCTATTGCGCCGGCTCCTATAACGCCTGGGGCTGGAGTGCCCGCGGCGGCGGTTGGCGTAGCTTTGGCAGCTGGAGCGAGAGTGTCTCCGCCCACGTTGCCTACCTGGGCGCCAACTATGGCTCCACGCTTACCCCGGCAGCCGCCAAGAAGTACTGCCCGCCCACGTGGCAGGACTGGTACAACAAGGTCGCCAATCAAATGAACCGCATTTAAGTGCAACTGCAAAGGGCCCCAGACGGGGCCCTTTTCGATTAGGCTCTGTTAGACCAGGACTGACATACATGTGTCCCCACGGTGCCATATCGTTAGCCCCGTACACCGCGACGATGGGGGCAGCATGAACGCCGAGGACCTGGTAATCACCTTCAAACGGGACATGGCGAAGCTGAGCGGGACCGAGCGCCGCCGCGCAATCGAGTCCGTCAGGGACGTGATCCGCGCGGCGGAGTTCGACGACGCGGCCGGCTCCGCCTACGAGGTCGAGCGCTGCCCGCGCTGCGGGTCCGCCGCGGTCGTGAAGAAGGGCAAATCGAAGAACGGCGAGCAGCGCTACCTCTGCCGGGGCTGCGGCAGGACCTTCGGCATGGGCAGCGGGCGCATCCTGGGGACGAGCAGGCTGCCGAGGGAGACCTGGATGGCCTATGCCGAGTGCTTCGTGCTCATGCTGCCCCTGCGCGAGTGCGCGAGGCGCTGCCGCGTCTGCCTCAAGACCGCCTACACCATGCGCCACAGGCTGATCGAGTGCCTCTCGGCCTACACCCCCTCGTTCAGGGTCGGGCGGGGCTGCGGCTGCGAGCTCGACGAGACCTACTTCCCCGAGTCGTTCAAGGGCAACCACGCGAAGGGGTCGTTCAAGATGCCGCGCCCCTCCCGGCGCCGCGGCAAGCAGGTGCACAGGCGCGGCCTCTCGCTCGAGCGGATCTGCGTCATGACCGGCGTGAACGACTCGAACGAGACGTTTCTCGAGGTCACGGGGCGGGGCGCCCTGTCGAGGAAACGCGCCATGGACGCGCTGAGGGGCCGCATCGCGTCCGGCTCCGTCGTCGCGACCGACAGGGCGGCAGCCTACGTCGGCGTCCTCGCGGAACTCGGGGTCGCCGCGCACGCGGCCTACGACCCCAAGGACCGCTCCGAGGGCACCATCAACCGGGTCAACGCCGTCCACTCGCTCCTCGGCGCCTTCATGGAGCCGTTCAGGGGCGTGTCGACGAAGCACCTCGGCGCCTACCTCGCCTGGTTCAGGTGGTGCCGGACCTTCATGGCGACCGACCCCGGCACCGCCGAGCGCACGGTCGCGCGGCAGCTCGCGAACGGGACCTGCGGGAGCCGCATCCGCGACATGTTCAACGTCCGGCCGCCCTACATGGACTACTGGGACGCGCCCGCCGCGCAGGGGCGGTAGAATGGTCGCACCGCGATATACGAGGAGGGGTGCAGCCATGCCGTCGAACATACCGGCCACGACGATCCGCATCGACCCGGAGGTCAAGAGGGAGGCGACCGTCATCCTGGACGAGCTCGGCCTGTCCATGTCCACCGCCGTCAACGCGTTCCTCAGGGCGCTCGTCCGGGAGGGCGGGATGCCGTTCGAGATGAAGGTCAAGGCGCCGGCGCCCGACGGGGAAACGGAGGGGTAGCCGGCGGGCCGGCCTGAAACGACAGGGTCCCGGCGATTGACTTGTCCGATCATGGGCATATCGCCCCCTTGCCGGGTTTAAATCCGGCAAGGGGGCGATTATCTTGCGACTGAAAAGTTGATTGGGCAGAATGTCAATGCTGGTCTAACAGAGCCTTCGATTATCTAAGAGACGACACCGGTCGCGTTGCCGATAACAACGACGACGCACATGACGGCAAACATAAACCCGAGCGCCTTGAACCATAGTTCGACAAAAGCACTCCCCCGATACCGATCGAGTACGGGAAAACGACGTCGAAGCCTACGCCGGTCGAGCATTCCGAATGTAATGAGCAGCACCAGGCCATCGACCATAAAGAAATACTCAAGTGCCAAAAACCACGTTGGATAGTTTCGGTTTTCGCCCGTCGGCGTAAATACCGCAAAATGGCTGCCCATCAGCAGCAACAATGTTGTCGCATAGACGCATCCATTCCATATACGCCCCACGGGCTCGGGGATACGCGAGAGCAGACGCGCACATTTGGACGTCACGGGAGAGACGATCGAACGCCGGTTTGCAGAAGACGGAAGCGTGAGGGCAACCGGCTGCTGTACCCGCTGCACCTGTGACACCGCGGCCCGGGGCACACTGGCAGCAGATGAGGTCACGGGCGACGACGCAGGGAGACATAGCTCATACGCCGCGCGCGCAGCATTGCCCAATGCCTTTGCACTCACAAAGCGCTTAGCCGGATCGAGCGCCATCGCCATGCAAATCACATCCGACAGCGGGACGGGAATGCCATGCGCCTCGCATTGCTCACGTATGTCCCGCCCCGGTTTGGGGTCAGTTCCCGTCAGGCAAAAGAACAGCAGTGCGCCAAG
The DNA here is from genome assembly GCA_937930475.1 of uncultured Collinsella sp. Lineage (GTDB taxonomy): Bacteria > Actinomycetota > Coriobacteriia > Coriobacteriales > Coriobacteriaceae > Collinsella. The sequence goes on from CALGKS010000396.1 coordinate 8,110, forward strand.
CGCGTAAATATCGCTGCGGACGCTCGTCTGCCCAAACCCAAACTGCTCGGGCGGCGCATAGGAACGCGTGCCAAACTTGACGGTGTCGGCGTCGGCGCCATCGCGCCAAACGCGCGCGATTCCCAGGTCAATAATCACCAGCGAGGAAAAGGTCATGCCGGCATCGATCGCGTATCTCACGCCCGATACGATGATGTTCGAGGGTTTAAGGTCGCGGTGGATTACCGGTACCCCTGGCTCCCCCGCAGCTGCAAAACCAGCATGCAGCTCGCCCACCGCTTCACACAGAACGGGATACAGCTCGCGGGCATAATCGGGCGTCGCACCCAAGCGTCCCACGAGCGCCTCGAGCGTTTCGCCTTCGACATACTCCATCACCACGTCAAGCTCGTCGCCCACACGGCGGCAATCGACGATTCGGGGCAAATGCTCAAAACGACGACCGGCGCGCTGGGCGGCAAACAGGCGCTCATATGCTCCGCCAATCTGCGCCGAAGCATCGATGCGCTTGCGGACAAAGGGACCGAGAGACCCGCCGCCAGAGCCCTCAAAATAGACGAGTTCGGTCGTCTCGACATCCGAAAGTTTGAGCACGCGCTCCACACGATAGCTGTCATCGCGGTCGAGCGACGCCAAATGCTCGACAAGTGAAGCAGTCAGCTCGTCATCGAAATATGTTGGGCTCTGAGTATCCATGGCGTCCATCATAACGCAGGGCGCGGACACCTCACGGCATCCGTGCCCTGTTCGGTTGCGTGGTTGTTCTGGTAACACCGCCGGCTCAGCCATTGGGCCCTAACTCACCGTTTCCTCGCCAAAGCGATACAGCTCTTCATTGACCTTTTGGAGGCTACAACCGCGGTCGATGCAAAAGATGATGATTGCATCGCGACGGTCCTTGCAATTGAGGACGCTCACCCCGGCAGCCGTCAGCGCACGGTTGGTCTCCTTCATCGACAGCGCCATCGCAAAGGCAATCTGCAGCACCTTATTGCGGCTTGGATGGCGCACACCGGTAAAGATCTGATAGCCAAACGTCTCGTTGAGGTCGGCCATACGCACCACGCGAGAACGCTCGAGCCCCTTCTCTTGCAGCAGCTGCTTTAAGTAGTCCGAAAGCGATGGGGCGGCAAAGTCGTGCTCCTTGATATAGCCATCGATACTCGGCGCATCAAGGAGCTCGTTGAGCAACTCTTCGGTCAACTTTTTATCGGGCATGCGGCCTCACCTCCCCATACGGTCAACAGCGGCAACGAGTTAGGCGAGCACCCAGCTCGCAGTCGCGGACTTATCGAACATGTTGGCAAAATACAGGGCCTTCTTGATGCCGCCATCAAAGTAGATATTGCCCGCCACGGAGCCACCGGCGGCAAGGGTGCCAGACTGCAGCTCATCAGAGCCCTCGCTGTAATAACCCTGATTCTGCTGCGCGCCGTTGGCGTCCTCGCCCTTCCAATCGTAGACATTGTAATCTGCGCCCTCATCGCCGTTGTTGACGTACGTGACGTGAATGCCCGTCATGGTCGAGCCGTCATAATTTGTGAGGCCAGGCTGGACGGAATCGACGACGACGGAAAGACCAGCAGCCGTGGTCACCGTCGTGCCAACAGCCAGGTCAGTAGTAGGCTGCTCTTCCTTCTTCGTCTCTTCCTTCTTATCGCTATCGCCGGCATCTTCGGTAACGGTCGCCTTATCGCTACCGCAACCGGCAAGAAGACCGGCGGTCCCCAAGGCGACAGTGGCGAATGCGCCAAGCGCAGCGCGACGGCTCAGCAGCACTTCGTTTTCAAGCTTATTCATCATGCATCCTTCCTACGATCCGGCTACCGCGCCGGCACACAGCACATCGTAGGGGGCAGCGAGTTTTAATTCATTAGCTGGCGGCTAATGCTGCGGCGAATGGTCAATGCGATTGTCCTGGCGCCGAGCAGACGCACTTTGCGCGACCGTCTGCAAGCAGCATCAACCTACTGTAACGGATTCCCCCGTAAAGGTGCTGATCATCAACAGGACAAAGAACACCAGGTAGCTGATACTCAGCAGGTAGGCGAAGACCGAGAAGATAATCCATCCCACATCGGATTTACCGTCGGCACGACGCTGCTCACGGCTGCGATAAAGCCAGATCGTCACGCCAATGGCAGCGATAAGTAGCACGAGTGCCACCGCAGCCAGTCCGGCAAGCGCAAACATCACGCCTATGCTCACAGCAATAACCGGGAGCAGTAGCAAGCCACACCCGCATCCACCAGGACTATATACGGCAGATTGCCGACGTCGTCTCATCGTCACTCCATCATAAACAGTCGTTTGTAGACATCGAGGCCTTTGAGCAGGATCTCCTCGTCGAAGAGCATGGTATCGGTATGCAGGGCGCTGGTGGCATAGGCGGGACAGCCATCCGAATCGCTCGAGTTTTCTTGACCCTCCGGCACGCCCGTGCCCAGCAAGAAGAACACGCCCGGCAGATGGCGCTGATAGAAGGCGAAGTCCTCGGCAATGAGCAGTGGCTCATCCACGAGTTGAAGCTCGGGCAAGGCAGGTGCAACGCTGGCAAACAGCTCGGGGTCGTTATCGACTGGCGGATAGCCCTCGGCAAAGTCGAGGTCGTACGTGCAGCCCGTCGCCGCACATGCCTCGTCCAGCACGCGGCGCACGCCCTCACGTGCGCGGTCGAACATATCGTCCGTAAACACGCGCAGGCTGCCGGCGACATGGGCCTCCCCCGCCACTGCATTGCAGACGGTACCGGCCTGCAGCAGGCCGAACTTGCCAATGCAGGGCTCATCGGCACCCAGCTCGTCCATCAGCTCGCGCTCGGCAACCAAGAACTTGGCCGCCGCCAGCGCAGCATCGTGCGACTCCTCGACCGGAACGCCATAGGTCTTGGCGATATGGATACTCGCGCCATGGATATGAATGTGCGTCTCGCTCGAGCGCGCCAGCAGCGGACCAGAGCAGCTCGCCAACGTGCCGGCAGGCAAATCGGGCCACACATGGAAGCCGAAGATGCGATCGGCCCCGTAACGCTCGAACACGCCGCTCTCGCATACCGTCTTAGCGCCACCGGTCGTCTCCTCGGCAGGCTGAAACACAAAGAGCACGTTGCGCTTGATGGCACCCGGCTGCTCACGAATCGTACGGTCGACATAAGTTGCTGCCGCCAGTGCCATGGCCATGTGGCCGTCGTGGCCGCAAGCGTGCATCTTGCCGGGATGCGTCGAGGCAAAGGCCGCTCCCGTTGCCTCCGCGATGGGCAGGGCGTCCATATCGGCGCGAATCGCCGTGGCATTCGTAGCGCCCACACCGGCATCGAAGAAGGCACAGACGCAGCTCGGGCAGGGATAGGTCACCTCGCAGGCAAGCGGGGCGAGTACGCTTTCGATATAGGCGATAGTCTGCGGAAGATCGAAGTCGAGCTCCGGAATGCGATGCAGGTCGCGACGATAGCGACGGAGTTCTTGGAGCTCGGTCATAGGGATTCCTTTCATGGGGCAACTCAGTTGCCACCTATTGTGACGCAGGATTGTGGCGCCCTTGTTTCTAGCATGATGCTGCATTTTTTAAACGTTATATACGAATACTCTTGTTTGGTAAAGTGCAACGTGGTAGGGTCTTTACCACTTGATAGAGGCGCGGGCACGAAGAGCCGCGGGCGAGTCGGCAGACTTTGACCCCGCGGGGAGGCGAAACCCGCCGAACTGGGTTTTTCGGGCACGAACAGCCTGGTGGGCCTGCGGGAAACACCCGCAGGACTGTCTGCAGCAATGCGGGAGCGCTATCCGGACATTGGGTCCACGCTATGCGGATTCGATGCGCCGATGGCGCCGTCTGGATAGCGAGGTTTACGGGACATGGCATTGACTCCCAACGAGGCGTATGCGGCCAAGCAGCCGTTTGTGGACAAGGAGACGCTCGAACACATCATCGAGCAGTTCCCCACGCCGTTTCACCTATACGACGAGGCGGGCATCCGCCGCAACATGCAAGAGGTGCGCGACGCCTTTGCGTGGAATCCGGGGTTTAAGGAGTACTTTGCCGTCAAGGCCAATCCCAACCCGGCACTTATCTCCATTCTCAACGAATACGGCTGCGGTTGCGACTGCTCGAGCTATACCGAGCTCATGATCGCCCGCTCGCTGGGCATCACCGGCCATGACATCATGTTCTCGTCCAACGACACGCCGGCGGCCGACTTTGAGCTTGCCGACAAGCTGGGCGCCATCGTCAACTTCGACGACATCAGCCATATCGAGTTCTTTGAGCGCGTCGCAGGCCCTATCCCCAAGACGGTAAGCTGCCGTTTTAACCCGGGCGGCCTGTTCCAGCTTTCAAACGGCATTATGGACAACCCCGGCGATTCCAAGTACGGCATGACCACCAAGCAGCTCTTTGAGGCCTTCCGCATGCTCAAGGCCAAGGGCGCCGAGAATTTTGGCATCCATGCCTTCCTTGCCAGCAACACCGTCACCAACGACTACTACCCCAAGCTCGCACGCATCCTCTTTGATCTAGCCGTGCGCCTGGAGCGTGAAACAGGCGCACATGTCGCCTTTATCAATCTGTCCGGCGGTGTGGGTATCCCCTACCTGCCCGAGCAACAGGCTAACGACATCCACGCCATCGGCGAGGGCGTACACGCAGCCTACGACGAGATCCTGGTCCCCGCCGGCATGGGCGATGTGGCGATCTGCACCGAGATGGGTCGCTTTATGATGGGGCCCTACGGATGCCTGGTCACCAAGGCCATCCACGAAAAGCAGATCTACAAGGACTATATCGGCGTGGACGCCAGTGCCGTCGACCTCATTCGTCCCGCCATGTATGGCGCTTACCACCACATCACGGTGATGGGCCAGCCGGGCGGCGCCGACAAGACTGCTGTCCCCGTCACGAACACGTATGACATCACGGGCAACCTGTGCGAGAACAACGACAAGTTCGCCATCGACCGCGAGCTGCCACAGATCGATATGGGCGACTTGCTCGTGATCCACGACACCGGCGCGCACGGCTACTCCATGGGCTACAACTACAACGGACGCCTGCGCTCCGCCGAGGTATTGCTGCGCCCCGACGGATCCGCTGACCTCATTCGACGCGCCGAGCGCCCGGGCGACTATTTTGCCACGCTTGACGTGCTGCCGTGCGGCCGCGAGCTGCTGGCAAAGTCGCGCGCCGATGCCGCCCGTCGTCGCGCCCAGGACGAACGCCTGGCCGTCGCCGCCCAATGGAACAAACGCATCCAGATCGCAGAAGCGAAGGAGAAGAATATGGACGTCCGCAACCTCGAGGGTTCGATC